>JAVBRW010000225.1:0-4284 GCA_031547475.1 Planctomycetota bacterium | reverse complement strand
GGCACGGCCGGTTGGACATACCCGTCTTTGACACCACCGAATTCGCCGAACTGACGGACGAGAACGGCCTCATCGTCCTGGCGGGCGGCAAGCTGCACAACCAGAACTGGCTGATCATCGCCGAGACGGACGACGGCCGCCTCGCCTACAGCGGGTTCGACTATATCTGGACCACTCCGTCCGATACCGAGCCCCGGCCCGGCGAATCGGTCTACCTCATCACCGACCGGCCGGTCTACCGCCCGGATCAGAAAATCAATTTCAAGCTGTGGCTCGGACGCCCGAGCTACGACGACAAGCCCCAAAGCATGGCCGGCCGCCCGATCTCCATCTACATCCGCAATCCCCGGGGCGAGCAAATCTATACGAAATCCATCATGACCGACGACAGCGGCGGCTTTGCCGATACACTCACCCTTGGCCCCGACGCGCCGCTCGGCCATTACACCATCATGACCCGGAACGCGAGCGGGCACCTGTCGTTCCGCCTGGAGGAATACAAAAAGCCCGAATTCGAGGTCGAGGTCAAGGCGCCGGAACAAGCGGTGAAACTCGGCGACACCTTTGCCGCCAAAATCACCGCCAAATACTATTTCGGATCGCCCGTGACCAACGCCCGGGTCAAATACAAGGTGGTGCGTTCGCCGTACGCGCGGCAATGGTTCCCGCCGTGGCGCTGGGACTGGCTGTACGGTTCGGGCAGTTGGTGGCAATCGTACAATTACGACTGGCTGTCCGGCTGGGACGATTGGGGCGTCGAGCGCCCGCGCCCGTCGTGGATGCCGCAGCGTCATTATTCGCCGCCGGAAACCGTCGCCGAGGGCGAAGGCAAACTGGACGCCGACGGCGTGTTCCGCCTCAATATCGACACCCTGCCCGCCAAGGAAATTTTCGGCCACCAGGATCACCAATACAGTATTACGGTGGAAGTGACGGACCAAAGCCGCCGCACCATCGTCGGCACCGGGCAGGTGGTGGCGGCGCGGAAAGCGTTCACCGCCACCGTGTGGGCTGACAAAGGCTGGTACGCGGTCGGGCAGGAAATGAACGTGTCCGTCCGCGCCGCCCAGCCGCTTGGCGGCGGCGTCAAGGCGACCGGCAGCGCCATTCTGTATCGTTTGTCCTATGACGCGGAAGGGAAGGCGAGCGAAACCGAAGTGGCGCGACGCGACTTGGCGACGGACGAGCAGGGGAACGCGTCGTTCAAGCTCCAGGCCGACGTTCCCGGGCAATACCGCGTCGCCTGCGCCCTGGCCGACGCGGCCGGCAACCGGGTGGAAGGCGCCGCCGTCCTCACCATCCGGGGTGAAAAGGGCGAAGGAGATTTCCGCTATGCCGCGCTCGAACTGGTTCCGGACAAGCGCGATTACCGGCCCGGCGATACGGTGCGGCTGGCCGTCAACACCGAGAACAAGCAGGGCGTTGTCCTGCTGTTCATCCGCTCCGAACGGAAGGGCGTCAAGCCTGAAATTATTCGCCTCGTTCAGGGCGGCGGAATGGTTGATATCAAAGTCGGCAAGGGCGATCAGCCCAATTTCTACTGCGACGCGTTGACCATCCACAACGGCAAAATCCACAACGAAGTGCGGCAGATTTTCGTGCCGCCGGAAAGCAAAACGCTGAACGTCCGGGTCAAGCCCGACCGCGACAACTATCTGCCCGGCGCCAAGGCGAATTTCGAAGTGACGGTCACCGACGGCGACGGCAGGCCGGTGGCGGGTGAATGCGTCGTCAGCCTGTACGACAAATCGGTCGAATACATCACCGGCGGTTCGAACGTCGGCGCTATCCAGAGCCATTTCTGGAAATGGAAACGGGATTACCATCCCTACCATATCTCGACCCTCGAGCGCTACGGCTACAGCGTCCACAAGGATGGCGACATCGCTTGGCAGCCCATCGGCGTATTCGGCGGGCAGGAGGCGGACTGGAATAACGAGTTCACCAGAAGACGGATGCCGGAAAAGTCGGAAACCATAACCAGGCGCGTACTGAAAGCGCCCGCTCCCATGGCCATGACGTCGGTGGACGCGTATTCCGCCTCTCCCGACATGGCCGCTCCTCCGCCACCCGCCCCGGCGCAGGCGATGAAGTATTCCGATTCGTCGGGCGGCGGCATGGTGTTGTCGGAAGCGGCCCAAGCCGAACCCGTATCCGGCGGCGGTGCCATGGCCGAGCCGACGGTGCGGAGCGAATTCGCCGACACTGCGCTGTGGATTGCCAGCCTTGTCACTGACGATAACGGCAAGGCGACCTTCAGCCTCGACATGCCCGAGAACCTGACGGCATGGAAGGCGCGGACCTGGACCATGGCCTCCGGCACCCGCGTCGGCGAAGGCGAAGCGCTGGTGGAAACGCGGAAAAACATCATCATCCGCCCGCAAGCGCCCCGCTTCCTGACCCAGAAAGATCAGGTCGTCCTGTCCGCCAACCTCCACAACTACCTCCCGCGCGCCAAGGCGGCCAAAGCGCAACTGGTGCTGGAAGGCGGCCTGCTGGAAGCGGCCGACGACGTGGAATTGACGAAGAATGTGCAACTCGCCGCCAACGGCGAAGCGCGGGTCGACTGGCTGGTCAACGCCCGCCGCCCGGGCGAAGCGGTGGTTGTCATGAAACTGCTGACGGACGAGGAATCGGACGCGGCCGAGATCAAAATCCCCATCATCATCCACGGCGCCCGCCGGGTCGAGAATTTCGGCGGCGTGATCAGGCGGTCGGAAAACGAGGCGGTCATCAAGTTCACGGTTCCGCAGGATCGCCTGCAGGACAAGTCCAGACTGGAAGTCGTCTTCTCCCCCAGCATTTCCGCCCAGCTTCTCGACGCGCTGCCGTTCCTCATCGAATACCCCTACGGCTGCACCGAACAGACGATGAACCGTTTCCTCCCCGTCGTCATGACGCGGAAATATCTGGAAAACCTCGCCGTTTCCCTGTCCGCCGCCGAAGGCCAAATCGCCAACGCGAAAGTCGATGTCAAATCGTTCGAATGGCTGAAAAAATTCGGCGATCAGCGGGCGAAAACCCGCCCCAGTCCGGTATTCGACGATGCCGAACCGGCGAAAAGGGTCAAGCAGGGAATCGAGCGCTTGTCCGCCATGCAGGTGTCGGACGGCGGCTGGGGCTGGTTCTCCGGCTGGGGCGAACGCAGTTGGCCCCACACCACCGCCGTCGTCGCCTACGGCCTGATCGCGGCGAAGGAGAACGGCGCCGCCATCCCGTCCGGCGTTATCGATCAGGGCGTCGCCTGGCTGCGGGCATACCGCCCGAAACAAATCGACGAACTGAAACGGTTTGTCGAAACCAAGGACAGCAAAAAGGTCGAAGGCAAGGCCAAGGCGGACAACCTCGACGCGTTCATCCACTTAATCCTGAACCGCGCCGGCTATCCGAGTCCCGACATGCGCGATTTCCTCTACCGCGACCGGCTCGATCTGTCCCGTTCCGGCCTCGCCATGCTGGGCATCGCATTGCACGAGGAAAAAGCGACCGATTCCCTCGTCATCGTCTTGAAGAACCTCGATCAGTTTGTCGAGCGCGATGCTGAAAACGGCACTGCCTGGGTGAGCGGCAATTCGGGCGGCTGGTGGTGGTGGTACAACGACGACATCGAGACGCAGACCTGGTACCTGATGCTGTTGTCGCAAACCGACCCGCACGGCGACACCACCGCCGGACTGGCCAAGTATCTGTTGAAAAACCGCAAAAATGGCACCTACTGGCGTTCGACCCGCGACACCGCCTACGCGGTCGAAGCGCTGACCCGCTACGCGGTGGCGTCCGGCGAGACCGACCCCGACATGACGGTGACCGTGTTCTATGATGGAAAACCGGTGATGGAGCGCAAACTGACCGGCGCCAATATTCTCGAGGATCAGCGGTTCGTTCTCGAAGGTTTGGCGGTCGAGGCGGGCGTACACGAAATCCGGATCGTGCGCACGGGGCAGGGCAATCTCTACTACGGCGGCGGTCTGGATGTGTTCAGTCTGGAAGATCCCATCGCCAAGGCCGGCGCCGATCTCAAGGTGGAACGCGCGTTCTACAAGCTGGAGGCCGGGGACGAAACGGCGGTCGCCCAAAGCGCCACCGGCAAGGCGGCCAAGATCAAGACGGAGAAGTACAACCGCATCCCCATGCCCGGTCCGTTCGCCGGCAAGGACGCCGCCCGCATCGATTTGCAACCGGGCGACCTGGTCGAGGTCGAACTGACCATCGAAGCGAAAAACGATTACGAATACCTGGTGTTCGAGGACATGAAGGCGGCCGGCCTCGAAGCGGTCGAACTGT
>JAVBRW010000260.1:0-7266 GCA_031547475.1 Planctomycetota bacterium | reverse complement strand
CATCACCGCCAACAGCGCCACGCCGACGTCGGCGAACACCGCCTCCCACAGGCCGGACAGGCCGGCGATGCCGAGAATCATGATCAGGGTTTTGACGCCCAGGGCGAAAACGATGTTCTGGGACGCGATTTTCCGCGTCTTGGCCGCGATGCGGAACAGAAGCGGCAGGCGCGCGGGCGAATCGTCCAGTATCACCGCGTCGGCCGCCTCGACGGCGGCGGCCGAGCCGAGGGCGCCCATGGCGACGCCGACGCCGGCCGAGGCGAGGACGGGCGCGTCGTTGACGCCGTCGCCGACAAACACCGCGTCGCCGGCCGGCGACAATTCGCGGAACGCCGACACTTTTTGGTCCGGAAGCAGCCCGGCCCGGTAGCCGTCGAGGCCCGCCTCCTTCGCCACCGCCGCCGCCGCTTCGGGACGGTCGCCGGTGAGCATGTACACGCCCCGGACGCCTTCCCGCCGCAGAGTGGAGATCGCTTCCGCGCTGTCCTTTTTCAATTGGTCGGAGAAGATCAGGCAGCCCTTGTATACGCGGTCCCGCGCGACGTACGCAACCAGATCGGACGATTCGCATTCGGCGAATTCGACGTTCCGGTCGCGGAGCAGGCCGGTGTTGCCGACGAGGATTTCGCCGACGGACGAGGCGGCGACGATGCCTTGCCCCGCGATGTTTTTGGTCGTCACCTCGGTGTGGAAGACGCCGTCGCCGCCGGCGGCGGCGAGAACGGCCTTGGCGACCGGATGATTGGAGCGCGATTCCGCCATCGCGGCAAGGCGGAGGAGTTCGTCCCGATCCACGCCGGGCGCCGGCATGATTTCGGCCAGGGCGAGCTTGCCCCGGGTCAGGGTGCCGGTCTTGTCGAACACCACCATTTTGGCTTTCGCCATGGCGTCGAACACCTGCCCGCCCTTGATCAGCATGCCGTGCCGGGAGGCGGTGCCGATGCCGGCGAAAAAGGCGAGCGGCACCGACAGGAACAGGGCGCACGGGCACGACACCACCAGGAGGACGAGCGCCCGGTAGATCCACGCGTGCCATTCGCCGTCGAACAGCGGCGGGACGAGCGCCACCAGCGCGGCCAGGCCGGCCACCAGCGGGGTGTAGTAGCGGGCGAAGGAGGTGATGAAGCGCTCGGTTTTCGATTTCATCGTCACCGCGTGCTCCACCATGGCGAGGATTTTCCCGACCATGGAATCGGAATAGAGGGAGGTGGTCTCGACGACCAGATCGCCGTCAAGGCATATCGAGCCGGAAAACACCTTGGATCCCTTTTCCGCCGACGCCGGGACCGATTCCCCGGTCAGGGACGACATGTCGAGGCTGGCCGATCCGGACAGGACAACGCCGTCCAGCGGCACCTTGTCGCCCGGCTTGACGAGAATGGAACTGCCGACGGGAACCTCTTCCGGCCTCACCGACCGGACCGCCCCGTCCCGCATGAGGTAGGCCGTTTCCGGCTTGGACGCGAGGAGCGCCTCGATGGAGCGCCGGGACGAACCCGCCGCCTTTTCCTGCGCCGCTTCGCCGAGGGAGTAGAACAGCATGACGCCGACCGCCTCCGACATTTCTCCGAGGCAGATGGCCACCAGGGTGGCGAAGCCCATCAGGGTGAACTCGTTGAAAAAGTCGCGCCGCGCCACCGCTTCCGCCGCCTCGCGGAGTACGGGCAGGCCGCACAGGAGATAGGCGGTCAGCATGGCGGCGTAAAACGCCCATTGCCCGGCGCGGCCGGCCAGCCAGTCGCCGCCGATCAGGCCGAGCGCGAAAATGGCGCCCGGAACGATGATGCGCCAGGTCCAGGAGAATCCCCCGCCATGAGCGTGATCCTGTTCATCATCGCGCCGGCCTATGCCTAGCGCCGCCTGGCACGACGGGCATTCGTGCGCCTGGCGGGCATTCGGACGAATGGCCGCGGTCGGGGCGGCAGGCGCGGAGCCGCAGCCGCAACCGCAGCCATCCGATTCTTTGACAATGACCGAACTGTTTGACATGGGTTACCCCTCTCTATAAGCCAAAGTTACTCGATATTTCAATTTCTTCGGGCTGTGACAAACGCATTGTTTGCCGCAACCAAAAAAGCGGTTTACCGATCATCAGGCGCCGCGTTCGCCGTAATCGCCAATCGCGTGTATCCCCGGCACATGCCGGTACAGGCGGTGGTTGGCGGTGGCGGCCAGCACTTCCGGGCCGGCCTGCTCGCTTTTGGCGATGATTTCCTTCAACATTTCCTCGTCGGTCAAAACCTGCGACGTACTTTTCAGCGATTCCATCGCCCAGGCCAGGGCGGAACCAACCAGCGCGTAATTTTTCGACTCCGGCATGGCCAGGCGGTAGTAGACGAACTTGCCGTCTTTGACGCTCTCTATCAGCCTCGCCTGCTTGAGGATGGACAAATGCTTGGACGTGGTGGACGGCGCCAGATCCAAGAGCTCCGACAACGTGCAGACGCACAACTCCTTGCCACGCAAAGCCATAAGTATACGCAAGCGGTTCTCGTCACCCATCGCCTTGATCATTGTCAGAATGTCGAACATGGTTGTCTCCAATTTCTCATTTCGTCATATGACGAATTATAACATTAATCCCTTGCTTTGTCAATATTGGTTTCGGTGGACTTTTAAAGAAAATCAAACAAACCGCCGTTTGATTTCCTTTAAAGTTTCCGGGGTTCCTTTTTCGTCGGGAATTATTATCAAGTCGGGCGTTTTATTTGACTTGGCAAAAAAAACAACCCATTGCAGTATAAACACTAACAATTTTCAAGGAAATCGGGCGGCGGTTGGCCCGATTTTCTTGAAAACTCGACTCTCTGTGATTAATTCACAAACCACTTCGTCCGTAAATTTTCTTATGTAATATTTGCATCGCGATCAGTACAATACAGGATGGAAGCGGGGCGATACGCAAAACAATCCAACCAGTTGCGATTTGTCGAATAGGGATTTTATCGAAGGAGGAATTGCCATGAAGAAAACGATGATGGCCTTGGCGCTTGTCGCCCTGGTCGCGGGTTTTGCCGCTTCGCCGCCGGGGTGGGCGGGGCAGCGCGCCCAGGTGCGCATGGCGCCGCTGGGCCGCGTGTATCCGGTGCCGCCGCTCGGCCGCAAACAGGGATGGCTCACCATTTCGAACCAGGACTGGAAAACCTATACGCTCCAGCAGGGCGGCGACGACAAGTTGTTCCTTTATCGCGAAGGCACCGGCGGATACGGCGGGGTGGTCATACCTTCCGGGACCACCGTCACCATCGCCGTGGAGAAGGACAATTACGATCTCTACGGCAACAATCCGGACAGGTTGAAAGTCCGGGTGCGCGAAGGCAGGACCACCACGCTCGTGCTCGAGCCGTTCGGCTTCGTCGGCAACTCCGGCCTGGTCGGCGTGGTCAACGATGGCGAACGGGTGCGCCGCGGAACGCTGTTCGACACCTATACGACCACGGTCGTGGTGCCGGCGCCCCCGCCGCCTCCGCCCACCGTCATCGTCCAGCCGCCTCCGCCGCCCCCGCCTCCGCCGGTCATCATCAGGCCGCCGGTACGGCGCAGGCCGCCGCCGCCTCCCCCGCCCGTCGTGGTGGTGAAGCCGGCGCCCCCGCCGGTCATCGTCCGCCCGGCTCCGCCGCCGCCTGTCGTGGTCGTGCCGCCGCCCCCGCCTCCTCCGCCCCCCAAGAAGGATGGCTTCGGGTTCTTCTTCGGCTTCAACAGCCGGTGAGCGGAGCGGTCACGGTATGAGGGTGGGGTGAAGCCACACTAACCATTGCAGAGAAAGGCGCAATCATGAAAAAAGCTTGTTTCCTCCTGGCCGGACTGGCCGTCGTTTTCTTCGCCTCCGCGCAGGCGGGCGAGATCCGGGTGCCCAACCGCCTGGCCACCGCCAAGGTGGGAGAATGGGCCTCCTACTCCCTCCCGAGCGGGTATATCCAGAAACAATCCGTTATCAGCCGCACCGGCGAAGGGCCGTCGGCCAGCGTGGTGGTGAGGATTGAAAACATCTACCAGGGCCAACTGGTCAATTCGCACGAAATCGTCAAGGAAGCGGGCGATCCGTACCATATGCCCGAAATTCCGACCAACGACGGCTCTGTGAAGTTCTCCCGCAAGACCATCACGGTCAAAGGCAAGCCCATCGACACGATGGTCATCGAAATGGAGGAAGAGGACGAGGGGGACGATGACGACGACGAGGAGGTGAAGTGGTACATTTCCGCCGAAATTCCGGTGTTCGGCATTGTCCGCCAGGAAATGGACGATGACATCGTGTACGATCTGGTCGACTACGGCACGAATTGAACCAAATTCCACTTTCTTCGGAAAGAGCGAATTTTCCTTCCGGCGAACGGAAAGATACTTGACCTCCAAAGCCGGGCTTTTTATAATGTCTACGCTGGATGGCGAGCCGCGACCCCCAGGGATTGCGGCTCGACTATTTGACGCCGCCCGTTGGGGCGGGCGTATTTTTTGTTGCACGCATTATGGGCAATAGAGCGTTTCCGGGCTTTTCCGAAAACGTTCTGGCAAGTGAAAGCGATGCCGTCATGGCGGAAAATGCCGACAAGAATGAGGAAAAACCGTCCCTCGGCCACAGGCTGGCGGAAAAGGCGGACAAGATCAAGTACATCGTCATCGCCCTGGTGGTGATTGCGTTGGCGGGCATCGCCCTCTTCAACTACCAGCGCCGCCAGACCGCCGCCCGCGAAATGCAGGCGGAGAACAAGCTCTACCAGTCGGAAATCGATCTGATGTCGAAACCCGAATCCGACGCCATCGGCATGTTCAGCCAGTTGGCCAAGGACTATCAGGGCCTGCCCGCCGGCGCCCGCTCCCTGGTCATGAAGTTCGGCTTCGCCTACAATACCCGCGATTACGTCGCCGCCGAGCAGGCCGCCCGAGACTATCTGAAGGAATATCCCAAGAGTCCCATGACCAGCCGGGTTCGCCTCTCCCTCGGCCAGGCGCTCCGCATGCAGAACAAGACGAACGAGGCGGTGACCGTGTTCCGCGAACTCGTCTCCGCCGCCGCGCCGGACATCCTGCCCGAAGCCAAACTGGCGCTGGCGCAGGCGCTCGAGAGCCAGGCGGAAGAATCCAAGGACAATCCGGAAGAATACAAGCGCCGGCTCGAGGCGGCCGAGGCCGAATTCAACGACATCATCGTCCGCTCGCAAATCAACGTGCCGGGCCAGTCCGGGTTCTGGCCGCAGGCCGTCGTCCTGCCGGCCGATTTTTCGCTGGTCGTGATCAAGGACAAGCTGGCCGGGTACAAGCACCAATCGCCCCGTGCCGCCGAACAGCCGGCCGTCACCCAGTCCGAACTGGAAAGCGCCGCCCAGGTCACCACGCCGCCATCCGACACGCCGGCCGAACCGGCCGCCAAGGAAGAGGAAAAGCCCGAAGCGCCCGCCGCCGCCAAGGAACCGGAAAAGGCTGCGGAACCGGCGGAAAAGGAAGCGGCGCCGGCGGAAGCGCAGAAGTAAAGACGTAACAAAAAACGATACAGGATACGCGAACATTCACAACGCGTTTTTTGAAAATAGAGAATATGGCGGTCAGCCGCCGCACTTGAACAAGAGAGAAGAAAATGCCCAAGATTGAATCGGCCAAGAAGCGCATGCGTCAGTCCGTCAAGAGAACCGCCCGCAACAAGGTCCGCAAGGAAAAGCTGAAGAAGGCGGTCAAGACCTATCGCAGCACCATCGCCGCCGGCAAGCCTGAAGCGGTGACGGAGGAGCTAAAGAAGGTTTCCCGCGCCATCGACAAGGCGAAGGTCAAGGGCATTCTGCACAAGAACACCGCCAACCGCCGCAAGTCGCGCCAGGCCAGGGCCGCGAACCGCTTGGCCGCCGCGAAGGCATAGGCCCGGGACATTTACGATTTAAGATTGTAGATTGTAGATTTAAGATTTATTACCGGCAGAAGCGTTCTGGGCGATAATAAATCTTAAATCTACAATCTTAAATCTTAAATCCTAAATCTTCATCACGAGCAAGGAGCCTAACAGCCGGCGCCTTGCTTGTTTTTATTTGGTTTTGAGAAAGGTACCGCTTATGGCGCTTCTCGACGAATTGGAAGCGATGCGCGTCGCCGCCGACCGGGAAATCGGCCAGGCCGGTTCGGCCGAATCGCTCGAACAGGCCAGGGTCAAATATCTCGGCCGCTCGGGGCAGCTCAAGGATTTGATGGCGCGGATCAAGGAAGTGCCGCCGGCCGAGAAGAAAGACGCCGGCCTCCGCCTGAATGCGGTCAAGAACGAGCTGGAACGGTTGTTGTCGGAGAACCAGGCCAAGCTGGCCGCCGGCGCGCGTCCGTCCGGCCCGCTTCCCGATCCGACGCTCCCGGGAATCACCCAGCCGCTCGGGACCCTGCACCCGCTGACCCAGGCGATGGAACGCTTCGCCGGCATTTTCGAGCACCTCGGCTTCACCATCCGCCAGGGGCCGGAAATCGAGGACGTGTTCCACAACTTCGACGCCTTGAACATGCCGGACGATCACCCGGTCCGCGATCAGGCCGACACCTTCGTCCTCGGCGACAACGCGATTCTCCGGAGCCAGACCTCGACCGTTCAGGTGCGGGTGATGGAACAGCATGTCAAAAAGCACGGCGGCGGCGAAACCATGCCGCCCATCCGCATCGTTTCGCCCGGCCGCACCTACCGGCCGGACTCGGTCGACGCCACCCACCACTACGGCTTTTCGCAAATAGAGGGGCTGGCGGTGGACCGGAACGTCACCATGGCCGATCTGCGCGGATTCCTGGCGCTATTCGCGCGGGAGACGTTCGGCCAGGACATCAAGACCCGTTTCCGCCCGTCGTTTTTTCCGTTCACCGAGCCGTCGGCCGAGCTGGACATATCGTGCATTTTCTGCCGCGGCAAAGGCTGCCGCGTGTGCAAGCACCAGGGCTGGGTCGAACTCGGCGGCTGCGGCATGGTCGATCCGAACGTGTTCGACGCCATCGGCATCGACAGCGAGCTGTTCACCGGCTTCGCCTTCGGCTTCGGCATAGAGCGCGTGGCCATGTTCATGCTGGGGGTTGACGATATTCGGCGGTTCTCGGAGAACGATTTGCGATTCCTGCGCCAATTCTAGCTGGAGTTTTGAAAGATGAGATTTGACAGTGCGGCAGTGGGGGTTTATCCTGCCGTTGGTGTCAATCCCGCTGGATTCCGGCTCAACTTCCCGTTGGGGGTGCAGCGGCTGTTTTTACCGCCGGAATGACGTTTATGGGGTGTGCGGCGTTTTTTTGGCGCGGAGACGCGTCTCCGCG
>JAVBRW010000182.1:0-12966 GCA_031547475.1 Planctomycetota bacterium | reverse complement strand
TAGTGAGGCCTCCCAAGGCACCCCGGGGATTATCCTGACCGGAGATCCCCACCACCACCCGACCCTTCGGGCCCCGGGCAGGATCCGCCGGGGCTTCCGTGCCTTTTCTTTCGGAAAGGAACGGGGATGTCCATTGGAAATTTGTACCGCCACGATCTTTTTCGAACCTCTGTTTTCATCATATCGGATATACTTGCGAATTATGAATTGTGAATTGTGAATTGTGAATTGTGAATCGTGAATCGTGAATTGGATTGTATGCTGATCGCCCACATCTCCGACCTCCACGTCGCCCGATCCCCCGAGCTTGGCGAATACAACGCCAAGCGGTTCCTGGGTTATATCAACTACCGGCTGTTCCGGGGGCGCATGTACCGCGAGCACATCGCGGTCGAGGCGCTGGCGCGGCTGGCGGCCAATCCGCCCGATCTGGTGCTGCTGACCGGCGACATCACCCAGCACGGCCTGGACGCCGAATTCGACGCGGCGGAAGCGCTCCTGGCCGTCCTCACCCGGGCCGGCATTCCCATCATCGCCGTCGCCGGCAACCACGACATCTACGGCCACGCGACCGCCCGGCGGCTCCAGGCCATGCTGGAGCGGCTGGCCCTGCACGTCCGGGCGGACGGCGACGGCATTGTCCGCTTTCCCGGGGTGGAATTGCTGCCGCTGGCGCAGGGCGTGCCGACCCTCCCGTTCATGTCGTACGGGCGGCAGGATCGGGACGAACTGGCGCGGGCGGCCTCGAGCTGGCTGGAACCGGCCGACGGAACCATGCGGCTGGTCTGCGGGCATTACCCCGTCATCGATTCGCACGGCGACAGGCTGATCTATTTCCGCGGGCTGAGGGAGGCGGAAAGCCTGGTGGAATTTTGCCAAACGCACGGGGTGTCCGCCTATTTCTGCGGCCACAACCACAAGCGCTACGCCGCTCCCATGCCCGGAGGCTGCGTCCAGTACGCGGCGCCGGCCCTGTCGGCGGTCCGCGGCGCGGCGGAGGAATGGGTCAGCGTGTACGAGTGCGGCGCCGGCATGGCGCACCCGGCCGAACGGGAGCGCGGGCCATGATCAAGGTTATGGTCGTCGTTCCCTACCAGGAGCTGCGGGACGGCGCGGAAAAGGCGCTCCGCGAGTTTTCCGCGCCCGGCATCGACTACGCCATCACCCACCTCATCGGCACCCAATTCGACGCGGACGAGATGATGACGGCCGACATCGTGCTGGCGCGCGGCCTCACCCAGCAGGCGATCAAGCGGAAATTCAAGGACAAGACGGTGCTGGAGCTGACGGTCAGCGCCTACGACATTTTCCGCGCCGTGCACGAATGCCGCAAATCGCGCTCGGCCGACCGGATCGCCATCATCGGATCCGACTCCATCCTCTACGACGTGAAAACGCTCCAGGACATGGTCGACGCCGCCATCCGGATTTTCCCGGTCCGGAACGAGACGGAGATCATGGACGCCCTGGGCGAAGCGAGGCGGGACGGTTTCCAGGCCATTGTCGGCGGCCTGACCGCCTGCAATCTGGCCAAGGCGGCGGGCTGGCCGACCACCGTCCTGCCCACGAGCGACGAAACGCTCCGGGTGTCCATCAAGGAGGCGATGAACACGGCCCTGGTCATGCAGAACGAGCGGGCCAAGGCGGAAATATCCCGGACCATACTCCAGAATTCCAAAGAGGCTGTACTCTATTTCGACCAGACCGGCATTCTCCGGCAGTTCAACCGCCGCGTCTACGAGACGCTCCGCCTGCCGGCGGAGGACAACATTTACGGCCGCCGGGTCGGGGACTTGTTCAACGACGCCGAAATTGTCGAAGCGGTGCGGTCGGGCCGGAAAGCCCTCGGCCTCATCAAGACGGTGAACCAGACGCTCCTCGTGTCGGACATCGTGCCGGTGCGGGTGGCGGAGCAGGCCATCGGCGTCATCTGCACCTTCCAGCGCGTCCACGAAATCCAGGAGACGGAAAACAAGATCAGGAAGGAATTGAGCAAAAAGGGCCTGATCGCCAAATACGGGTTCGACAACATTATCCACGCCTCGCCGGCCCTGTCCGAAACCATCCGCACCGCCCACAAATACGCCGGGGTCGACGCCAACGTCCTGCTTGTCGGGGAAACCGGCACGGGGAAGGAGCTGTTCGCCCAAAGCATCCACAACGCGAGCGCCCGGCGGCTGGGGCCGTTCGTGGCGGTGAACTGCGCCTCGCTCCCCGAAAACCTGCTGGAAAGCGAGCTGTTCGGCTATGTCGAGGGCGCCTTCTCCGGCGCGGTTCGGGGCGGCAAGACCGGCCTGTTCGAGCTTGCCCACGGCGGCACGCTGTTTCTCGACGAAATCGGCGAAATCCCGCTCAACCTCCAGGCCACCCTGCTCCGGGCGCTCCAGGAGGGGGAGATCAGGAAAATCGGGGACGACCGGCTGATACCGGTCAACGTGCGGATCATCGCCGCCACCAACCAGGATTTGCGGCTGAAGGTGGGCGGGGGCAGGTTCAGGATGGATTTATTGTACCGGCTCGATGTGCTGTCGCTGGTCATTCCCCCCCTTCGCGAACGGCGGGAGGACATCGGCCTCATAGCCGAGCATTACATCAAGCGCTACCGGCTGAAATACAACAAGCCCGGCCTCAGAATGTCACGCCACGCCTGGAGCGTGTTCACCGAATACGACTGGCCCGGCAACACCCGCGAACTGAGGAACCTGTGCGAGCGTCTGGTCGTGCTGGGGGAGGACGGGGCGGAAGTGACCCGCGAGCAGGCGGCCGGCGTTCTGGCGGTGAACAAATCGCTGCCGGAAAAGACGGCGTCGGCGTCGGCTACGGACGCGTCGGCGCCGACCGAGCCGGAAAATATCGAGCAGCTTGTCCAGTTCGTCAACACGATGCGGATGAACCGGACGGACTTGGCGTCCATGCTGGGCATAAGCAGGACAACGTTGTGGCGCAGGCTGAACAAAGCGGGCGGCGGCAAAAACGAAACACAGGAGGTTCATTGAAACAATAATGTTTCATCTTGCAACGGCGCTTCTCTGTTTGGAATTACTCTTGCCTGCCTATCCCGAATTATTTCATGGCACTAAACGGAATTTTTTCTCTTCCATCCGCACGCCATTACAACCATTAAATCACGGTGTCGGCATTTTTCCGGCACAAATATTCCCGTGCGGCTTTTGCCATTTTTTGTTTTGGCAAGCGCATTGCTTCAATAAAAGGCGTAGAAAAACTCATCGCGAACCATTGACACTGGCTTTGCCAGCTCTTTCCCCAAAACCAGGTAAATCGTATCCGGCAGCTTGTGGCTGGATCTTCTTTGGTCCTTTCCGCCTGTCGGCCCGTCCATGCGTTTGTCGCCATCCCGGCGGATCCCCGGAGAAATGGCGCGGTCCTTTGCACCTGTTTTCACGCTTTTCATTCACGTTCGAACAAGAGGAGAAATCACCGTGCCAGCCAAAAACAACCAGGAAAAACCGGTATTGGCCGTCACCCTCGGGGATGCCGCCGGCATCGGTCCGGAGCTGGTCGCCAAAATCATCGCCGACGGGTTTCTGGAGCAGGTGTCGCGGCCGATCGTCATCGGCGACAAAAGGGTGCTGGAGCAGGGCATGAAAGTCGCCGGCGTTTCTTTTGCCGTCAATCTCATCGATTCGCCGAAAAACGCCGACTTTTCCAAGGGCGTCCAGTTGATCGACACCAGGGATCTCGACCCGGCCGCGATCAAGATGGCGGAAATCAGCGCCGTCACCGGCAGGAACGCGGGCGACTGCATTGTCCGCGCCATGGACTATTACAAGGCCGGATTGGTCGGCGCCATCGTGTTCGCCCCCTTCAACAAGGCGTCGCTGAAAAAGGGCGGCTTCGACTACGAAAGCGAACACGTCCTGTTCGCCAACCATTTCAACGTCACCACGCCCTATTGCGAAGTCAACGTGGTCGGCGATGTCATGACCTCCCGCGTCACCAGCCACATTCCGATTAGCGAAGTGAGCCGGAGCCTGACCGTCGACGGCATTCTCGGCGCCATCACCCTCCTCGACGCGACCGTGCGGAAGACCGGCGTCGCCAGGCCCCGCCTGGCCGTGGCCGGCCTCAATCCCCACAACGGCGAAAACGGCACCTGCGGCCGCGAGGAAATCGACATAATTCGTCCGGCCGTCGAAAAAGCCGTCGCCCTGGGCGTGAACGCCGTCGGGCCGTTCTCGGCCGACACCGTGTTCACCCGCGCCCTCAACCATCACGAGTTCGACGCCATTGTCACCATGTATCACGACCAAGGGCAGATCGCCTTGAAGCTTATCGGGTTCGATCAAGGCGTGACCGTGGCCGGCGGCATTCCCGCTCCCATCGCCACCCCGGCCCACGGCACCGCCTTCGATATCGCGGGGAAAAACCTCGCCCGCACCAGCGCGACGAAATGTGCCGTTAATATTGCCGTCAACATGGCGAAAAACGGGTAGGATGACTATAAACCCGTATTGTCGAATTCCCCGAAACTTGTATGCTTTTCCGATCCCTTTTTACAGGAGAAACAGATGAAAAAGCTTCTCGCGGTTCTGGCAATCGTGGCATTGTGCTCCGTGTCGTTCGCTGCCGAATTCGTGCCGTCGAAGGAAATCACCATGATCGTTCCTTCCTCGGCCGGCGGCGGCTCCGACCTGAACGCCCGCACCATCGCGGCCATCGTCCAAAAGTACAACCTTTCCCCCCGGAACATCATGGTGGTCAACAACGGCGGCGGCTCCGGCGCGGTCGGCTTCACCAACACCTTCGCCAAAAAGGGCGACAACCACACGCTGATGATTCTCCACTCCGGCCAGGTCATGGGCTCGTACGTCAACAATTGGGACGTCAAGGCTTCCGACCTCACCTATATCGCCTGCCTCGCCTTTGACCAGCTGTTCCTCGGCGTCAAGAAGGACAGCCCCTACAACACTCTGGAAGATCTGATCAAGGCGTCCCGGGCCAACCCGGAAGAGGTCGCCATCGGCGGCGCCCAGCGCGGCAATTCCGATCACCTGTCGTTCGAAACCTTCAACCGCGAGACCAAGGCCGAAGCCTCCTACGTCTCGTTCAACGGCTCCGGCGACGTCATGTCCGCCCTTCTCGGCGGCCACATCGACGCCGGCGTTTTCAACCCGCTCGAATTCATCGGCCAGATCATGTCCGGCGATGTCAGGCCGCTGGTCTGCTTCGGCTCCGAACGCCTCGGCGGCGTGTTCAAGGACGTCCCCACCTTCAAGGAGCTCGGCTTCCCCGGCGTCAACCTGACCGAGACCCGCGCCATCGCGGGGCCCCCCGGCATGGCTCCCGAAGCGGTCGCGTTCTATGTCGAAATGCTCAGGAAAGTGACCGAAACAAACGAATGGAAGAAGGATTATATCGAAAAGAACTACCTTGAACCCATCTTCTACGACGCGGCCAAGACCAAGGATTTCTTCGAAAGCCAGATCGGTTCGTTCAAGAAGGCGTTCGAAGGGGTGGATTTGGGCAAGTAATCCCCGTGCCGGTTGACTTTCCTTCGATTTCGGCAATACTTGATTTCCTCGCCATGCGGTGTCATCGGGGGGGGAGATCGAAATGCTTGGGAAAATATCCGTCGCCTTGTCTCTAATCGCTTGTTTCTCCATCCTGTGTGCCGGCATTTCGCCGGCGGCGGATGCGCCGCGGCCGATCGGTTATCCGGAACGCCCGATTGAAATCATCGTCCCCTACGCTCCCGGCGGGGCAACGGACAAGAAGGTGCGCCTTCTCGCCCGCTACCTGGAAAAGGAGCTGAACCAGGCCGTTTTGGTCAAAAACGTCACCAAGGGCGGGAATATCAAGGGCCTGCTGGAAGGGATGAACGCGCCTCCGGACGGGTATGTCTGGTGCGCTTGGGCGCCGGGGCTGGTCACCGACGATCTGATTATCAGGAATGTCTCCTACACCTACGAGGATGTGCTGCCGGTGTGCATGATCGACCGGGACGCGCACGTCATCGTGGTGAACGCCGCCTTCGCCAAAAAGTACGGAATCGCCAGCCTTGGCGATTTGGTCGAACGGGTGCGGGAGAATCCGGGGAGGTTCGTGTTCGGCGTTGGCGGCAACTGGACGTTCCACGATTTCCTGCGCCTGAAATTGGAGATTGTCGCCGGCGCCAAATTCGTCCGCATGCCGTTTCTGGGCGGCGAGCCCGCGCTCCAGGCGGCTTTGGCGGGCAACTGCGACGTAAGCAGTCCGCTGGTGCCCGAGTTCCAGCCCAAACGCAAGGACGCGCGCATCGTTCCGCTGGCGGTGACGCAGGCCAGGCGGCTTCCGTGGGCGCCCAAGGTTCCCACTGTCCGCGAAGCCGGTTATCCGGAGCTCGAGCAGTCCATCTGGCGGGTGCTGACCGTTCCCAAGGGCACGCCGCCGGCCATTGCCAACTATATCGAATCGGTGGTGAAAAAAACCATGGAAACACAGGAATACCGCGCCGAGGCGGAGCTGCTCGGCCTGACGCCGACTTTCATGGGATCGAAGGAGTTGGCCGTCTTTCTCCGCGAACAACGCGAGTATTTCATAGAAAAAACCGCGGAGTGGGGGATTAGGATTAACCGTTGATTGAATTCACGATTCACAATTCACAATTCACAATTATTCTCCCCCGTGCAGGTGGGCGATGATAATTGTGAATTGTGAATCGTGAATTGTGATTTGTGATTTCAATCCGCAGTCCCCACGCCCTCCCATTCCGTTCCACCCCCATTTTTCCTGTCGAGGATTATTCCATGCGAAAAATATTTCCCGCTTTCGCCGTTGTCATGGGCCTGTTCTGGGTCGTCATGGCATTCGATTACCGCCTGTGGGTAAGGCGGGGTCCGGGCGGCGGATTCTTTCCGCTGATCGGCGGCGCGCTGGCCTTGATCTTTTCCCTGGTGTACCTGTACATGGAGTTCAGGAACCCGAAGCCGGCCGAGATCAGCGTCAAATTCCTCTATCCCATCCTCGCCGTTCTCGGCGTTCTGATCGCGTCCTATGCCGTCGGGATGGTGCCGTGCATGCTGATCTTCATTTTCCTGTGGCTGTGGCGTTACGAGAAATACCCGCTTTCCACCTGCATATACGTGAGCGCGGGAACCATGGCCGCGCTCTATGCCGTGTTCGTTCTCTGGCTGGCGGTGCCGTTGCCGGCGGGGTGGCTGGGACAGGTGGTGGATGGCATGCTCCACCCCGACGCGTTCAAACAATTATAATCCGGGGGAACACCACCATGATGGAAAACATTCAACTGTTGCTTTACGGTTTCCATATCGCCATGACTCCGGCCAATTTGCTGGCCGCCTTCGTCGGCGCCATTCTCGGCCTTCTGGTCGGGGCCATGCCCGGCATCGGTTCGCTGACCGGCGTGGCGCTGTTGCTGCCGCTGACCTTCCGCATCGATCCGACCACCGCCATCATCGCCCTGGCGTCCCTGTACTATTCGAACATGTACGGCGGATCGTTTTCGGCCATTCTCCTGAACATCCCCGGCGACACCCCCGCCATCGTCACCGCCATGGACGGCTACCCGATGTCGCGGAAAGGGCAGGCGGGGCGCGCCCTGGCGACGGCCATCGTCTCGTCGTTCATCGGCGGCAGCATCGGCATCGTCATCCTGACCATTTCCGGGCCGCTTCTCGCCAAGTGGGGCCTTGCCTTCGGGCCGCCGGAACTCAGCCTCCTGATCATTTTCGCCCTCACCTCCATCGGCTGGATTCTGGGCGAAAACCCGTCCGCCGGCCTCGCCGCCACCGGCATCGGCATCATGCTGGCCACGGTCGGCGTCGACCGGGCGGTCGGCGGTTCCCGCTACGATTTCGGCAACGTCAACCTGCTGTCCGGCATCGCCTTCATCCCGCTGGTCATCGGCCTGTTCGGCTTCACCCAGGTCATCGACATGGTCATCAACGCCAAATCGTACAACGACAAATCGATCAAAAAGGTCGGGCTCAGGGATTCGCTCCTGACGAAAGAGGACTGGCGCGACATTCTCCCGACCATCGGCCGTTGCGGCGTTCTCGGGACCATTGTCGGCGTCATGCCCGGCGCCGGCGCCACCGCCGCCACCTTCATCTCCTACGCCATCGAAAAGCGCATCAACCGGAAGAGGAGCGAAATGGGCACCGGCCACCCGGTCGGCATTTCCTGCGCCGAATCGGCCAACAATTCGGCCGCCGCCGGCGCTTTCGCCCCGCTTCTCACCCTCGGCATTCCCGGCGGCGGCACCACCGCCGTGCTGCTGGGCGGCCTGATGATGTGGGGTTTGCGGCCCGGCCCCCTATTGTTCAAGGAGCACCCGGATTTCGTCTGGGGCCTGATCAGTTCGATGTATATCGGCAACATCATGTGCCTGCTGATCGCGTTCGCGTCCATCCCGATCATGATGCGGGTGGTGCGGGTGCCGACCGGCATCATGGTGCCTATCGTGTCGTCGGTGTGCATCATCGGGACGTATTCGTGCAACAACGCCATGTTCGACGTGTTTTTCATGGTCGGCGCCGGCTTTGTCGGCTATTTCATGAATATCGCGAAAATTCCGGCGGCGCCGCTTCTCCTCGCCTACGTGTTGACGCCGATGCTGGAAGGGTATGTGCGACAAACCTTCGACATCTCGCGCGGCAGGTTCGGCATTTTCTACCAGTCGAACATCAGCATCGTCCTGCTTGCGCTTACCGTATTTCTTACCGCTTCGCCTCTGCTGTTGAAATTTTTCAAGAAAGGTCCGAAAGAGAAAATAATGTAACTGCTTGAAGGGGCCGGGATTGAAAAATTCCGGCCCCTTTGTTTTAGGTTAACGATAAATTAGTTGTTGCGCAAAGCGTTTTCCGGGTGTATATTCAACTAAAAGCATGATTGGCGCCATTCCTTTTCGTGCGGTTCTTGGCTTTCACAATAGGGAGATTTTTTATGCTGTCGGCGGAAAAACTCAGCCGGTACGAAACGAAATGCAAGCAGTTCAGGATCGACCTGATCAATCTGCTGCACAAGATTCAGACCGGCCACCCGGGCGGGTCGCTGTCCGCGGTGGAAATCGTCACCATCCTTTACAACGAACTCATGAACATCGATCCGAAAAACCCCGCAAAGCCCGACCGGGACATTTTCATCCTCGGCAAGGGCCACGCCGCGCCCATCCTCTACATGGTGCTGGCGGATCGGGGCTTTTTCCCGAAAGAACAGCTCGCCACCCTCCGGCAGCTCGACAGTTGCCTCCAGGGCCATCCCTGCGCCAAGAAACTGCCCGGCATCGACTTGTCCACCGGCCCCCTCGGCCTGGGCATTTCCGCCGCGGTCGGCCGCGCCGCCGCCGCCAAGTTGGACAAGACCTCCGAGACCATTTACCTCCTGATGGGCGACGGCGAAATCCAGGAAGGCATCGTCTGGGAAGCCGCCATGTCGGCCAGCAAATTCAAGCTGGACAACCTGGTCGCCGTCCTCGACAATAACGGCGTGCAGCTGGACGGCCTGGTGAACGACATCATGCCCCTCGGCGACATCAAGGCCAAGTGGCTCGCCTTCGGCTGGAACGTCATGGAAGCCGACGGCCACAACCTCGCCGACATGTACGGCAAATTGACCGACGCCAAGAAGATGAAAAACGGCAAGCCGGTCATCATCATCGCCAAAACCGTGAAGGGCAAGGGAGTGTCTTTCATGGAAAACAAGAGCGCCTGGCACGGGAAGCCCATAGGGAAGGACGAATACGCGGCCGCCCTGAAAGAACTGGAGGCAAAATAATATGGCTAATATTGCGATGCGCGACGCCTACGGCAATGCCTTGGCCGAACTCGGCGCCGAAATGCACAACATTGTCGCGCTGGACGCGGATGTCGCCAGCTCGTCCAAAAGCTCGGTCTTTGGCTCGAAGTTTGCCGAACGCTTCTTCAACGTCGGCGTGGCCGAGGCGAACATGGCCGGCATGGCCGCCGGCATGGCCATGAAGGGGAAAATCCCCTATGTCCACTGTTTCGCCGCCTTCATGATGCTCCGGGCCGGCGATCCGATCCGCACCCTCGCCTGCTACCAGGGCCTGAACGTCAAGTTCTGCGGCACTTACGCCGGGTTGTCCGATTCCTACGACGGCGCCACCCACCACGCCATTTCCGATCTGTCGTTCTTCCGGGCGCTCCCCGGCATGACCGTCCTGTCCCCGTGCGATCCGGCCGAGACCCGCGAAGTCGTGCGCGCGGCCGCCAAAATTGACGGCCCGGTCTACATGCGCATTTCCCGCGCCGAAGTGCCGAACCTGCACGGTCCCGACTACAAGTTTCAGGTCGGCAAGGGCGTGCAGATGACGGACGGCAACGACGTCACCCTCATCGCCACCGGCTACATGACGAAGAAGGCGCTGGAGACGGCCGAGGAGTTGAAGAAGGAAGGCATCAAGGCCCGCGTCGTCAACATCCACACCATCAAGCCCATCGACGCCGAACTCATCGCCAAGTGCGCGAAAGAGACGGGCTGCGTCGTCACCGTCGAGGAGCACAGCGTGTTCGGCGGCCTCGGCAGCGCGGTGGCGGAAGTCCTGTCCGCCCACTGCCCGGTCCCGCACGAGTTCGTCGGCATCCAGGACACTTTCGCGGAATCCGGGGACTACGAAAAGCTGCTGGCCAAGTACGGCCTGTGCCCGACCCGCATCGCCGACAAGGCGCGCGCGGCGATAAAGCGCAAGAAATAGCGGATCCCGATAGCCATACTCTATTTCCACCCCGTCCCGGCGGGGTGGAAATTTTAAAGCCGAAGTCTTTTTTCCACAGGAGCGGAATCATGAACGAACCAATGCGCAAGTACATGCGGGTCGGTATTGTCAATTTCATGGCCTTCCCGGCCACCATCAAGGGCGAGGGGCCGATTCTCGAAGCCACCCGCGCCATCTGCCGCGACGATTATTTCGACGTCATCGAAGTGACCTGGATGAAGGACGCGGCCGTCCGCAAGCAAGTCAGGAAAATGGTCGAGACCGCCGGCCTCACCCTCACCTACGGCGCCCAGCCCCGCATGCTCACCACCGGATCCAACATCAACGACCTGGACGAGGCGAAGCGCCAGGCCGCCCTCGCGTCCCTGAAGGAGGGCATCGACGAAGCGTACGAACTCGGCGCCAAGGGCTACGCCTTCCTGTCCGGCAAGTACGCGGAAGCGACCAAGCAGAAGTCCTACGACGCGCTCATGGACTCCACCATCCAGTTGTGCGAGTATGCCAAGGCGAAGGGCGACATGCCGGTTCTCCTTGAAGTGTTCGACTACGATTTCGACAAGAAGTCCATCATCGGCCCGGCGCCGCTGGCCCGCAAGTTCGCGGACGAGGTCAAGACCCGCTGCCACAATTTCGGCCTGATGGTCGATCTTTCTCACATCGTGCAGATCCACGAGACGATTCGCGAAAACATCCTGCCCATCGCCCCCTATGTCCGCCACGCCCACGTCGCCAACGCGGTGATGACGGCCGGCGCCGAGGCGGTCGGCGACATGCACCCCCGTTTCGGTTTCGCGAACTCGGAGATAGCGGTGTGCGAAGTGATGGAATTCCTCCGCACCCTCCTGGACATCGGCTACCTCAACACCAAGTGCCCGCCCATCGTCTCCTTCGAGGTCAAGCCGTGGGGCGACGAGGAGCCGGAACTGGTCATCGCCAACGCCAAGCGCGTCCTCAACGAGGCGTGGGCGAGGCTGTAACCGCAATTGTTCATTATTTATTCTCTTGAAAGGAGCGCATGTCATGAAAATCGTAGTATTGGACGGCTACACCCTGAACCCCGGCGACATTGACTGGAACGGCTTCAAGGCTCTCGGCGAATTCGTGTGCTACGATCGCACGCCGGCCGACAAGATTCTCGAGCGCATCGCCGACGCGGATGTCGTCATCACCAACAAGACGCCCATCACCAAGGAAACCCTCGCCGCCAAGCCGAACATCAAGTACATCGGCGTTCTCGCCACCGGCTACAATGTCGTCGACGTCGCCGCCGCCAAGGCCAAGAACATCCCGGTCACCAACATACCGACCTACGGCACCACCGCCGTCGCGCAGTTCGTGTTCGCGCTGCTTCTCGACATCTGCCACCACGCCGCCTACCACGCCAAGACGGTGAAGGACGGCCGCTGGGCCGGGCAGGGCGATTTCTGCTACTGGGACTATCCGCTGATCGAGCTGGCCGGAAAGACCATGGGCATCATCGGCTTCGGCCGCATCGGCCAGACGGTGGCCGGCATCGCCACCGCCCTCGGCATGAACGTCCTCGCCTACGACGAATACGTCAACAAGGCGCTGGAGACGGAAAAAATCAAGTACGCGAGCCTGGACGAGGTGCTGGCCAAGTCCGACGTCATCAGCCTGCACGCCCCGCTGTTCGATTCCACCAAGGGCATGATCAACAAGTCCTCCATCGCCAAGATGAAGGACGGCGTCATCCTGATCAACACCTCGCGCGGCCCGCTGGTCGTCGAGGAGGATCTCGCCGCCGCCCTCAAGGCGAAGAAGGTCTACGCCTACGGCGCCGACGTGGTCATGGTCGAGCCCATCAAGATGGACAATCCGCTCCTCGCCTGTGACAACGCGCTCATCACCCCCCACATCGCCTGGGCGCCGAAAGCGGCCCGCGTCCGCCTGATGAACATCGCGGTCGAGAACCTGGCCGCCTTCAAGAAGGGCAGCCCGGTGAACGTGGTGAACAAATAACGGAATAGTGCGGCCGTGTGATTCGGCCGAAAAAAGCGCGGTAAAAACTGTATACATTTTTACGAAAAGAATGCCGCGCTTTGGAAAATTGGGTATAATGAAGCATGGGGAACCGATGTTCCCCATGCTCTTTTTCGTGTCGTAGCAAATGAATCGAGCGCGGGCAGGGGGGGGGGGGGGGGGGGGGGGGCGGCGGCGCGTCGGGAGGCGAGGGCGTGGGGGGGGGGTACGGTGCGGGGGGGCGGGGGGTCTAGGCGCTGCGCCGGGCGGCACGCGGGCGGGGGGCTGGG
>JAVBRW010000405.1:0-5571 GCA_031547475.1 Planctomycetota bacterium | reverse complement strand
ATGCGAAAGGCGGGCGGCCACAAGGGCCGCCCCTACCCGTGATCGATCTGTTTGCAGCAACAAAAAACCGAAATATCACGCGACGTTGGTATATTATAGCAAAACACTTGTTCACCTACATTTTCACGGCCGCAAACCTATGTTCCGGCTTCGCCATCCTGTCCTGCGCCGCCACGATCTGGAGCTCGAACTCCTTCGCCTCCTTGGTGGCGAGGATGACTTCGTAGACGGACGCGCAGGTGAACTCGAGCGCTTCCCGGTTCGACATGCCCTTCAACAGGGAGGCGAGCAGGAGGCCGCTGGTCAGGTCGCCGACGCCCACCGGCTGGCGCTCGAACTCGACGAGCGGGCGCGCGATATGCCAGGCCTCGGTCGGGGTGGCGAGAATCATCTCGAAACTGTCCGGATCGTTGGCGGCGTAGCTCAGGTGCTTGACCAGGACCAGCTTCGGCCCTTTCTTGCACACTTCGCGGGCGGCGTTCAGGCAGTCGGCGACATCCTCGAGTTCGCGTCCGATCAGCTTGCCGAGTTCGAGAACGTTCGGGGAAATCATGTCGGCGACGTAGACCGACTGGTCGCGGTGAACTTCCGCGACGCCCGGCGCCACCTTGCAGCCCTTGACCGGGTGGCCCATGACCGGATCGCAGAAATACCAGGCGCCCGGATTGGCCTGCTTGACCATTTTGACCGTGTGCAGCACCGCCGCGCCCTGCTGGGCCGAGCCGATATAGCCGCTCAGCACCGCGTTGCAGCGGGAGAGCTTGCCGATGGCGGCGATGCCGTCGACCACTTCGGACAGGTGGCTGGGCGGCATGACCATGCCTTTCCAGCCCTCGGGGTACTGGGTATGGTTGGAGAACTGCACCGCGTTCAACGGCCAGACATCGACCCCGACCCGGCGCATCGGGAACACGGCGGCCGAATTGCCGGCATGGCCGTAAACAACGTGCGACTGGATGGACAATACGCTTTTCATAGTTCTTTTCCTCAACAAAACGAGACAGGCCAGCGGCCTGCCCCGAGAAACGATAATTAACAATTTACAATGAACAATGAACAATTATGGACCAATTAGTGAATGAACAACTATCCTTTTCGTAGCCTGGCAACAAAGCATAATTGTTAATTGATAATTCTGTCATAATTGTTCATTGTTCATTGTCAATTGTTCATTCGGGTTTCAATCCTCATCCTGCACCAGCCCCAAGTCAACCAAAATCCCGTGCACGCTCAGCACCAGGCCGACCCGGCCGTCGCCGAGGATGGAGCCGCCCTGGATGCAGCGGATGTTTTCGAACTCCTTCCCGAGCTCCTTCACCACCACCGACTGTTGGCCGATAAGCTCGTCGACCAGGAAGGCCGCGCTGGCGCCGCGCTTCCCCTGCACGAGAACGGCGGTCGCGTCGGTGACCTTTTCCTTGACGTCGCCGGAATAGATGCCGAGGACGCGGTTCAGGCGCACGATGGGGCGGAGTTCGCCGCGGACATTCAGCACTTCCTGCGTTCCCTTGATGACATGCACCTGTTCGGGGGACGGCCTGACCGATTCGCGGACGTCGGAAAGCGGGATAATGTAGAACTGGTCGCCAATCCGCGCCACCAGCCCGTCGATGACGGTAAGGGTGACGGTCATGGGGAGGAGTATGGTGAAGACGCTGCCGCTTCCCTTCACCGAGTCGACCGTGATGTTGCCGTTCATCTTGGTGATGTTCGACAAGACGACGTCCATGCCGACGCCCCGGCCGGACACGTCCGTCACCACCTTGGCGGTGGACAGGCCGGCGTTGAAGATGAGGCGGAACGCGTCCTTGTCCGGCATCATGCGGGCCGCTTCCTCCGTCATCATGCCGCGCGAGACCGCCTTGTTCTTGATCGCCTCGATGTCCAGGCCCTTGCCGTCGTCCTTGATGGAAAGGGTGAACTGCTCCTCGGTCGCGGAGGCGGTGATGACGACATGGCCGGTCTCCGCCTTGCCGGCCGCAACACGATCCGCCGGCATTCCCACGCCGTGGTCGACCGAGTTCCTGACCATGTGGACGAGCGGGCTTTCCAGCCCCTCGAGAAGCGACTTGTCGATCTGGACATCTTCGCCGATGATATCCAGATCGATTTTCTTGCCCAGCTGGCCGGCGGTGTCGCGGATGATGCGGTGCAGTTTCTGCAAGACCGACTTCAGCGGCACCCGGCGCACCTCCATCAGGCTTTTCTGCAAATTGGTCGACAGTTCGCCGAACGCCAGGTTGGCGTTCTTGAACTCCTGCGCGACCTGCCTGACTTCCGGATACTGCTCGAGTTTTTTCTGGATATAGGCGAACACTTCGCCGGTGATGATCAGTTCGCCGACGAAACTCATGAAATGATCGACCTTCTCCTCGGCGACGCGGAGCGTTTTGCCGCTCAACTCCTGGTGGCCGCCGCCCGATCCGCCGGACGCGGCCGGCGGGGCCGATTTGGCCGGAGCCGCCTTTTCCTCCTCGTGGTGCGCCGCGTCGGCGCCCGACGCCTGGGCGGCCGACGGCGCGGCGGGCGTCGGCTCGGCTTCGATCTCGAGCCGCTCGATGCCGGCGATCAGCTTCTGCAAGCGTTCGCCGAACATCTTCTTCATGTTGTCATCGAGGCCGACGCCGCTTTGCAGTATGTTTTCGACATCCGCGACAATGCCGGCCGCTTCGAGGCCCATGTCCGCCTTGCCCGCCGCCTCGGCCGCTTCGCCGACGCGCTGGAGATTGTGGGCGAAGGCTTCGACGCTTTTCGGATCGCTTTCCAGCCTGCCCGGATCGGACGCCACGGCGGACAGCGCCTTGGCCGCGTCGGTGACGTCGGCCTGGCCCAGCCTGTAGACAATCTGCGCGGCCTGGCCCCGGTCGAGGAAGGAAAGGACGGTGGTCAGGCGGTCGGAAATAAGGCTCTGCATCAGTTCGTCGAAGCCGATGCCGGACTCGTGGATGGTGATGAAATCGTCCAGGATCTGTTCGATGGCGTGGAGAAGCCCGGCGTTGCCGTCCGACATGCCCTTGAGGATGTTCAGGTTGCTGACGAACGCGTCCGACGGGGCGGAATCCTTTTCCAGCTCCTGGATGTCGGCGACGAATTCCTGCATGTTCTTGACGACGTCCGTGACATTTTCGCCCGCCAGGAAGAAATCGCCAACGCCTTCGATCTCGATCTTCTCGACCTGGCCGAGGATGGCGTCGAAACGCTCCTGGATAAGGCTGGTCATCAGCTCGTCAAAGCCGATGCCCGAACCGTGGATGGTGACGAAATCGTCCTTGATCTGCTCGACCAGCGGCGGAATCTCGGGCTTGAACTTCTCGCCCGCGTCCAGGACGGTGGCGAGGGCGGTGATGAACGCTTCGCACAGCGCCTCGTCCTTCTCGTTCTCGGCCAGATTTTTGATGAAATGGCCGATGGTGGTGACGGCGCCGGTGACCTCTTCCGAGCCGATGCGGTAGCCGACGGTGGCTTCGCCCGCCTTGCCGGCGCTCTCCTGGCTGAAAAAACCGGGAAGGGTGAGGTTGATGAGGGCGCGGACCGCGTCCTCCAGCTTGCCCACCGCTTCGCCGTTGCCTTCTCCCGACTTGACGCCGGTGAGGGATTCCATGACTTTTTTTGCCGCGCTTTCGGCCGTGTCCGGCGCTTCGGCCGCGCCGGCGGCGGTTTCGGCCGATGCCTGGTTCAGGAGGCCGAGGTGGGCTTCCTCCTCGGCTGTGAAGCGGCCGGAGTAATCGCCCTGCGCGAGGCGGTTCATCATGCCGCGCAGGAAATCGACGCCTTTCAGCAGCAAATCGATGAGGGGCGGAGTGGCTTTCCGTTTCCGGGCGCGGATCTCGCCCAGGATGTTTTCCATGATATGGGCGAAATTCTTGATGTTGGTCAGGTTGAAAAAGCCGGAATTGCCCTTGACCGAGTGAACGGGGCGGAATATGCCGTCGACGATGGACATGTCGTCCGGATTGGATTCCAAAGCGACGAAAAGGGGATCGAGACCATCGAGAATTTCCTGACTTTCGGATATGAAATCCTGTAGCAGGGATGGATCGATGCCGCTCATATCGGGCGCTGAATTATCCGCCATGTTTTCGCTCCGTAATGCACAGGACAAAATACCCGGTCAAGGTTTTGCGCTGGCACGATCTTGGTCTTGCATCAGACATTCAACAATCGCCCGCAAAAAATGACCACTAAGTCGTTTTATACAAGAACGCCGCGCCGCTTGTCAAGGCATGGTCCCCGGGTCGCGGAAGCGGCCGCGCTCCCACCCGGTGCCCAAGTCTTTTCAGGCGATATTCCGATAGTATATGGAAAAGAACGGGTTTGGAAAGGAAAACCTTGCGTTGTTTTCCGTCCGGGTTGGCGCACAAACGCATCGTTCAAACCAGGCCGCGTTCGAAATTGCCGCTGATCGATTGCAATCCATTTCCTGATACGACATTGCGCCAAATCTGCACCGCGGCCTCCGCCGAGGGTTTTTTCCAGCGAAAATCAACCCCGAGCCTTTTGGCGCCGAGGCGGGCGATCGCATCCAGCCGGTCGGACAGGCAATACGGTTCGTTCCCCACCACCACGCTTCCGCATGTTTGCGGCAGTATTTCCGCCTCGCCGCTTCGTTCCAGGCGGATTTTCATGCCCTTCCCCCTGATGGGACACCCTTTGTGGCCAGGACCGCTTTTGCATAATCCGATATGGGCGTGGGCGCAGGCGGCGGAAATGAACAGGGGGGGATGCATATACACCGGCAACCACGCCCGATCGGCCAGGCCGGGCCGCGCCAGCGCATCGGCCAGATTGCCGGCGTCATCCTCGGGCGACAGGGTGAACGAGGCAAAACCCATGCCGGACAGCTCGTTGGCGGCGAGGCTGTTGAGGCAATACAGAGTCCAGTCGGCCGTCAAGTCGAGATCCGCTCCTGCGGACAACAATTGCAACCCGGCCAACCCCGGCACCAGCCAACGGCGCCAGCCGGCGGCCAGGAGCGCGCGCGTTTTTTCCGCCATGGCGGCGGCCTGGTGATCCCGCATGATCAACGGCAGGGCGAGGCGCAGCTTGTTCCGGCCGACGGTTTCGGCAAGGCGCTCGAGAGCGGCGCCGATTGATGCGGCGTCGCCGTCGCCGATGCCCACCGCCACCTCGTCGGCAACGGCGAAATCGTCCGGCCCGAAAGCGGACAAAACGGCCGGCTCGCCGACCACCACGTTCCAGCGGAATTGTTCCCGTTCCGTTATCGGAGCGGGAGAAGGCGGTTGCAGCGGCGCGATCAAGCGGCGGCGCACCTCGTCCCGGCTCGTTTCGCACCGCGTCCGCAGCGCGTCCATAACGTCGCGGCGCAGGCGATTCCAGTCGCCCGGCGGGATGAAAAGGTTATGGGGGTTGGAAAACGACCAACCCGCAAGCGCAAACGGATATTCGCCCAGCCGTTCGAACGCTTTCCGCGCCGCCTGCTCCGCCCCGTCGGCGTCGCGGGCGGGGAAGGCGCGCACGACGCATTCCAGGCGGGATGCGATCGGTTCGCCCCCGAGCGCGGCGTCGATGCCGCGCCACGGCGTCGGCGCATCCGCCCGCGCGACGCACGCG
>JAVBRW010000437.1:0-2761 GCA_031547475.1 Planctomycetota bacterium | reverse complement strand
GACACCATGATGATGGAGACACTCAAGGAAAACCGCCGCGAGGAGTTTGTCCGCGAGCAGGAGAAGGCGGATCAGGCGCTTCTGGACGAACTTTCCATCCAGGCGCGCGGCAGGCGGGAACAGGAAAGGAAACGCGAATCCGGGGAGGAATTCTGACATGCGCGTTCTCTTGACATCGCTAGGCCTGCTTGTGGCGGTCGCCATCATCGTGTGGCTCGTTTCCCTTTATTTGCGCCCGCCGGCCGCCGCGTCCGGCGCCGTGCCGCCGTCTGTCGCCCCGATCATGCAGGGCGGCCCCGCCAGGGCGGTTCAGAACGCCAGGGACGTCCTGCAGGGAACCGGCGTCGACGCCAATCGGCAGATGGTCGACGATCTCGTCAATTCGGAATTGAACCGCGCGCAGCGCGGCGGCGCCGACGGCCGGGGGGCCGGGCAGTAGGCGACAGCGTCATCATGTTTCACGGGGGGCGGAAGATGCGACTTCTTTCCACGGCGTTTTACATTCTCCTCAGCATTCTCGGCCTGAGCGTGATAGTTCTCGCCGGACTGATCGGCGTGCAGCATTACCGGGGGAAGTTGTCCACCGGCGACCTTCACAGCATCATGCGCATCATCGGCGGCACCCAGCGCATCGTCATTCCGAACGACGTCTATACCCGCTATCAGCAATACGCCAAGGACGAGAAAAAGGCCCTGGCCGACCTGGCGCTGATCCAGGGTCCCCCCGAAATGCGCGAGCCTGCCGTCATGCGCGCCAGGGAGGCGGAACAGGCGCAGCAGAACAACCTCGAGGTCCTCAACCGCCTCCTCGCCAACGAGAAGCGGTTGGTGGAACAGCTCCGATCCGAGGTGGAGGCGCAGAAGAAGCAGGTCGTCGACGCCCGCCGCGCCCTGGACGACGAGCGGCAGAAACGCCTGACCGTGGAGATGAACGAGGCGACCCAGAAGCTGCGGAAGATGCTGGCCGAGATGGACGCCGGCGATGTCGGCCTGTTCCTCTCGCAGGTTATACGCGATCCCTCGCAGGGCGGCCCGCCGGAGGCGGCCCGCATCATCCGCGACCACCTCAAGGCCGACTACTCCGCCGAGGTGCTTGGCGAGATGCAGCCCATGGATCGCCAGCGCGTCCTTCCCCTCCTCGAGAACCGTTTCGCCGGCGTCCCGCCGGAAGCGGTGGTGAAGATTTTCAACGACAACAAGATGGGCCCGGGGGAGATCCACGAGTACCTCATGCAGATGAATCCGCAACAGGTCCTGGGCGTCTATCTGCGCCTGCCGCCCGAGATCCAGGAGCGGATCGCGCCGGTGTTGTTGCGGAACGGCTAGGGAGCGCGCAATCGGCGGGTATCGGCCGAATTCCTGAATGCGTTGGGCCGGACAGGCGTTTGCCGGAACGGCAGGATCCGGGCCGGCATGAATAATTTGCCGGGCGTTTTCAGTCGATTGTCCTTATTTCAGCGCCATTCCCCCCACCTGCACCACCCGCGCCTCAATGGCAGCCATCGCCCCGCCCAACCCGGGATCGTCCGCCATCGCCCGCTCCACCGCCGCCGCCCTCCCGAAATACCATAACGCCGACCCGCTTCCGCTCATGCGGGGGGCGAGGCCCGCCCGCGTCAGGCGGGCGTGCAGATCGCCCAGCGTCGGCAGGGCGGCGAACACCGTCGTTTCGAAACGGTTGAAGGCGCTGGCGGTCATGGCCGCGACGTGGCCGATCGCCAGCGCCCGCAGAAAGGCGTCGGCCTTGCGCGCCTTGCCGGCGGCGGGCAGGGAAAGGCCCCGATAGGCGGCTGCAGTGTCGGAATGGAGCGGGGTGAGAATCAATGTCAGCGGGACGCCGGCGGGAAAAGGCGCCAGGGGTTCGACGACTTCGCCCCTCCCCCGGCACAGGCACAGGCCGCCATGGAGAAAGAAAGGGACGTCGGAACCGATGTCGGCCGCGAGCCGCGCGAGCGCGCCGGCGGGCAAATCGGTTTTCCACACCGTGTCGGCGAGGCGAAGGGCGGCCGCCGCGTTGGAACTGCCGCCGCCCAGGCCGGCGCCGGCGGGGATTGTTTTTTTCAGAACGAAATGAATCCCCTTTTCCGTCCCTTCCTCCCCGCACTCGCGCCGGAGTCGCCGCGCGGCGGCGACGACGAGGTTCCGCTCGTCGGTCGGCAGCCAGGCGGCGTCCGTTTCCATGGTGATTCGTCCATCCGGACGGGGTTCGGCCGATAGGCGATCGGCCAAATCCACGGCGAGGAACACCGACTCCAGATCGTGGTACCCGTCCCGGCGTTTCCCAAGCACTTCCAGGAACAGGTTCACTTTTGCGGGCGACGTGAGGTGCGGCATGGCGGTTTCGCTCCCGAGTATTTACGAATAAGGTGGATTTATGCTATAATGGATAGCCGTCTGCGCGAGTCAAGACGCCGCTGTCCGACGGTTTACCGATCTCCCGGAGGGATACGCCTTGTCCAACGGCAACCGCTGTCTCATGGTGCATGGCCATTTCTATCAGCCCCCGCGCGAAAACCCCTGGACCGGCGCCATCGATCCGCAGCCTTCGGCCGCCCCGTGGGAGAACTGGAACAGCCGCATCGCCGACGAATGCTACTCGCCCATGGCGGGGAGCAGGGTCTTCGACGCCGAGGGCCGCATCGTGCGGCTGTGCGACAACTACTCCCGCATTTCGTTCAATTTCGGACCCACCCTCCTCTCGTGGCTGGAGGAGACCCGGCCGAAGCTTCTCGGAGAGCTTCGGACCGCCGCCCGCCCCGAT
>JAVBRW010000064.1:0-3302 GCA_031547475.1 Planctomycetota bacterium | reverse complement strand
TAGTTGGCCATGATGCCGTTGTAGCCCACGTAGCCTTCCCGAAGGGAATACAGCAGGGTGGAGGTGTTGGCGTTGAACAGGGCGACGTTCGAACCGGCGGCGGCGGCGACGCGCTTCTTGAGCAACTCCGCTTCGCAGCAGGTGTCTTTGATAAAGCGCATGCGCGGACCGTAGGTTTTGAGAAAATCGAGGGTGACGAGGCGCTTGTAGGGGTGGGGGCATTCGTAAATGCCGAACGCCGTTTCCGGGAATGCGTCGAATATGCTTTCGAGGTTGCGGTTGAACACGTCCTCGCCCTCGTTCTGGCCGGCCAAGCGGTTGGAGACCAGGACGATGGCGTCGAGGCCGAGGGCGGCCATGGCGCCGATTTCTTTTTTCTGATCGTCCGGCTTGTCGGCGGTGTGGCCGGAGGCGATGACTTTGATGCGGCCGTTCACCGCGTTTTTGACGCAGCGGGCGATGTCGAGTTTTTCCTGCGGCGAGAGGAAAAACATTTCGCTCGACTGGCAGACGGCGAAAATGCCGTCGCAGCCTTTGGCGATATACCATTCGACCATTTTTTCCATGGCGGAAAAGTCGGGCTTGTCGTCGCTGGTGAACGGGGTGATCATGGTGGGCCAAACGCCGGCATACTCGGGGTAACCCATGGCTGTCGCCTCTCCGTAAAGCGTGCATTGCGCACGCCCAATGATAGGATAAATTCCATCAATAATGAACACTGTTCACAATAAAAATGATACCCGGCATTTTTACAGCTGTCAACCGGCAATTGCAAAAATACGTTTTTTTCGAAAAAAAATGCTGAAAACCAGTACAAATAGCTTCTCATCGGCGGCAAAGCACAAGAATCGAGTTGACTAGCGCGGTTGATGCGATAAGATAAAGAAGCGATTGCAGTCGTATGCAAAGCCGTAAAGAGGTGATTTTTGCGACTGCCAAGTAAGAAATCCATTCAACTGACACCTTTCACCTGCAGCACTGCTTTTACCCCAGCGTTTACGAGGCACCAATATGAACATGTTCGGCATTGAGCCGTCACTGATTTGCATACGTATGCAGACAATCATCTACCAGAGGAGAATCGTATGAAAAAATGGATGCTCGCGTTTGTTCTCGTACTGACCGGCCTGGCGCTTTGCCTTCCCGCCGGCGCGGGGGAAAAAGGTTCGGGCAAGAAACTGATCATCGGCACCATGCCCAACGTCGACGGCGTTCCCGTCTATTGGGCCAAAAAAGCGGGGTATTACAAAGACGCGGGGCTGGATGTCGATATCCTCATCTTCGCCACCGGCGCCCCCATCAACGAAGCGATGGCCGCCGATTCGCTCCATGTCGCCGTCACCGGCCCGGCGGCCGTCTACGCCCTCGCCACCGGCAGGTACAAATACATCGGCGACGGCATGGTCGGCCTCGGCGGCGAAATGCTCTACGCCCGCCCCAAAACCAAGTTCGCCGAAGGCAAGGACAGTTCCGTCCCCGGCGTCATCGGCAACAAGGCGGCGGTCAAGGGCTCGTATATCCTCGGCCCCCTGTCCACCACCGCCCACCTCGGCGCCATCAAGTATGTCGAATCCTTCGGCCTGACTTCCGACGATTTCAACATGGTGTCGATGGACCACGCCCAGGCCTACCAGGCGTTCGTCGCCGGACAGGGCGACATGATTTCCAGCACCTTCCCCTTCTCCAACAAGCTGAAGACCGAAGGCTATGTCAAGCTGGCCGATCTCACCGATTTCACCGGCCCCATCGTCGAGGTCGTCTACGCCCAGCAGAAGATATTCGACGAGCGCAAGGACGATCTCGTCAAGTTCCTCGACTGCTACTACCGCGCCTGCACCGACCTGGTCAAGGACAAGGCGCTCCGCGAAAAAACGGCGTTCGAATATTATTCGGGCGAGGGCAGGACCTATTCCAAGGAAGACATGGACGCGGAAATCGCCCTCAAGACCTACCCGACCGTGGACGATTTGCTGACAAACAAGTATCCTTTCGGCAAGTCGATGGTCATCATCGGCGAGTTCTTCACCAAGCAGGGCATGATTGAAAAGGATATGTTCCCGAACATCGCGAAAAGCATGGACGACTCGCTCATCCAGGTGCTGAAGGAAAAGTACAAGAAATAACATGACATCGAAAGAATTCGCCCGCCTTTTGGGCGTCTCGCAATCCACCGTGTCCCGCGCCTTGAACGGCAGCCATCTTGTGCCCGACGACAAGAAGGCGTTCATCCGCCACAAGGCGCGGGAGCTCGGCTTCGAACTGAACCGCCAGGCGCAAAGCCTCAAGACCAACCGCACCGGCACGGTGGGCATACTGTTCCAGAAGCATTTCAAAAGCATGAACGAAAACCCCATGCTCGCCCACCTCTACGATCATATCCAGCGGGAGCTTATCGCCAACGCCTACGACGTCATGACCATTTACGATCGGGGCGACCGCGACGGCCTGTCCGTTCTCGAGCGCATTGTCAGGCGGCGGAAGGTGGACGGCATCATCACCTTCCGGAGCGCGCTGTCGGACAGCGAGGCGCAGCTTATCCAGCAAAGCGGTTTTCCCTGCGTGTCCTTGCTGAACGTGCGCCGCGCCAGCGCCGATATGCATTACTGCCTGTCCGACATCGAGCACGGCGGCTGGCTGGCCGGCGATTTTTTCGGCCGTTTCCCCGATTATGTCCCCATGTACCTGACCATGGGCGAAGAGCCGGACAACGCGGAGCTCCAGTGCCGCGGCTTCCGGCGCGGGCTGGCGGAGCATGGCGTCACGCTGGCGGACGGCGAAATCCGGCGCTGCGACCTGTCCTTTTCTTCCGCCTACGCGTTCGCCTCCGGCATGAAGGAAACCTTCCGCCGCCACCGCACCGCGATTCTCGCCTACAATGATCTCATCGCCCGGGGTGTCGCCGAAGCGTTGAAGGACAACGGCATCGCCGTTCCCGGCACGGTGCAAATCATCGGCATGGACGATATCCCGATGTCCGTGTGGATGCGTCCGCACCTGTCCACTCTTCACGTGCCGGTGGAGGAAATGGTCCCGGTCGGCTGCCGCATGCTTCGCGATTTGATCGAAGGCAGGAAAGACGGCGAATACACGACCAGTTTCCAGCCGAGGCTGGTGTTGCGCGATACAACTGTCAACCCTGAATGAGAATTCATAATTCATGGTTCACAATTGAACCGCCCATCAATTACGAACACTTACGGTTTATTGATTCTGATATTTGTAATGTGATACAACCATGAAAAACCGTGTGTGACAGCCCGCGAGCCGCCCCCTCACCCCAACCCTCTCCCCCTCACGGGGGC
>JAVBRW010000136.1:0-3977 GCA_031547475.1 Planctomycetota bacterium | reverse complement strand
AACACCGGCCTTATCGAAGTGCCGATGGGCGCGACCCTCAGGGAAATCATCTACGACGTCGGCGGCGGCATGCGCGGCGGCGCCAAGTTCAAGGCGGTGCAGATCGGCGGGCCGTCCGGCGCCTGCCTGACCGAGAAACACCTCGATCTGCCCCTCGATTTCGACTCCTTGAAAAAGGTCGACGCCATGATCGGGTCCGGCGGCATGGTGGTGACGGACGAAAACACCTGCATGGTCGAGCTGGCGCGCTTTTTCATGAACTTCACCCAGAACGAGTCGTGCGGCAAATGCGTGCCGTGCCGCGAAGGCACCAAGCGCATGCTGGAAATCCTCGACCGCATCGTGGCCGGCAAAGGCCGCGAAGGCGATATCGAACTGCTTCTGGAACTGGCCGACACCATCACCGCCACCTCGCTCTGCGGCCTTGGCAAAAGCGCGGCCAACCCGGTGGCCAGCACCATCCGGAGCTTCCGGGACGAATACGAGGCGCACATCCGCGACAAGCGTTGCCCGGCCGGCTCGTGCCAGGCTTTGAAACGCATCACTATCGAGGCCGATTTGTGCAAAGGCTGCTCCAAGTGTTCCCGCGTCTGTCCGGTCGGCGCCATCACCGGCAAGGTCAAGCAGCCGTTCGTCATCGACCAGGCCAAGTGCATCAAGTGCGGCGCCTGCCTCGATTCGTGCGCGTTCAAGGCGATCAAGGAAACCGCGTGAGCGGTTCCAACTGAACCGATTCAACCAGGGAGTGATAAGAAAGAACAACACAATCCCGTCATCCCGGCGGTACAAACCTCCAACCGGGGCATGAACGATTTAAAGCCGGGACCCATGTTGTTGTCGTCCGCTACAAAACGTTTTTCTTGTCGCGCCGTTTTGGATCGTGTTACAGCAAAGGCTTTTCACGTTGGGTCCCGGCTTTAAATCGTTCGGGGTGTGGCATGGGTCTCTCCGCCGGGATGACGAAGTTGTATAGTTTTTCCTTATATTCCCAGTGTTGAAGCGTACGCGCAACACTTCATCGAGGAAACGACAATGGATAAAAAAGCGACCATGACCATCGACGGCATTCCGGTCGAAATAAACGGCGAAAAAAACCTGCTCGAACTGATCCGGAAGATCGGCATCGAACTTCCGACCTTCTGCTACCATTCCGAACTCTCCATCTACGGCGCCTGCCGCATGTGCATGGTCGAGGACAAGCGGGGCGATTTGGCCTCGGCCTGTTCCGAACAGCCCCGCGCCGGCATGGAAATACGCACCAACACCGAGCGCTTGCGGAAATACCGGAAAAACATCCTGGAACTCCTCCTGGCCAACCACTGCCGCGACTGCACCACCTGCTCCTTCAACGGCAAGTGCAAGCTGCAGGAACTCGCCATGCGCTTCAACATAACCGGCGTCCGCTTCCCCAACACCGGGAAGGAGGAGCAGGCCGATTCGTCCTCCCTGTGCATCACCCGCGATCAGGGCAAATGCATTCTGTGCGGCGACTGCGTGCGGATGTGCAACGAAGTGCAGGAGGTCGGCGCCATCGACTTCGCCCACCGCGGCTCCAACATGACCATCTCCACCGCCTTCAACATCCCGATGGCCGAGTCCAACTGCGTCGGCTGCGGCCAGTGCGCCGCCGTCTGCCCGACCGGCGCCATCACCGTGCGGAACGATATGGAAAAGGTGTGGAAGGAACTGGACAACGACAACAACCTCATGACCGTCCAGATAGCGCCGGCAGTGCGGGTCGCGCTCGGGCACGCCTTCGGTCTGCCGGAAGGCGACAACGCCATGGGCATGATCGTCGCCGCCCTCAGGCGCATGGGCTTCGACGAAGTGTTCGACACTTCCACCGGCGCCGATCTGACCGTGCTTGAGGAGGCGAAGGAGTTTCTCGAACGCGTCGGCAAGGGCCGCCAGCGCATGCCGCTGTTCACCTCCTGCTGCCCGGCCTGGGTCAATTTCTGCCAGGACAAATATCCGGAACTCATGCGCAACGTCTCCACCTGCCGCTCCCCGATGCAGATGCTGGCCTCGGTCATCAAGGAACAGTACAAGGACGTGTACAAACGGGTGGTGCATGTCGCCGTCATGCCATGCACGGCCAAGAAATACGAGGCGGCGCGGAAGGAATTCACCCGCGACGGCAAGCCGATCGTCGATTATGTCCTGACCACGCAGGAACTGATCCAGATGATCAAGGAATCCGGCCTGGTGTTCGGCGAACTCGAAGCCGAAGCGGTGGACGCGCCGTTCGGGGCCATGTCGGGGGCGGGCGTCATTTTCGGCGTCACCGGCGGCGTGACCGAGGCGGTGCTCCGCCGGGTGTCGACCGACAAAAGCCCGACCGCGCTCCGCCGCATCGCTCTGGAGGGCGCCCGGGGCATGAAGGGGGTCAAGGAATTCGCCATCCAGGCGGGCGATCGCGAGCTCAGCATCGCCGTGGTCAGCGGCCTCGGCAACGCGGCCAAATTGATTGAAAAAATCCGTGCGGGCGAGGCGCATTACGATTTCATGGAAGTCATGGCCTGCCCCGGCGGCTGCGTCAGCGGCGCGGGTCAGCCGTACGTTCCGGAAGCGGAGCGGGAGATGCGCGGCAAAGGCCTGTACTCGGCCGACAAGCTGTGCGGCATCCGCCGCGCCGAGGACAACCCGCTCATGGTCTCCCTCTACCGGGGCGTTTTGCGGGACAAGGCGCACGAATTGTTGCACGTGCATTACGCGTAGCGATATGCTATAATGCGGCCATGGACAAGAACGCGCCGCACATAATCATACTGGCCGGGCCGAATGGGGCGGGGAAATCCACCACCGCCCCATTGCTATTGCGCGACACGTTTGCGGTGGCCGAATTTGTCAACGCCGACGCCATCGCGGTGGGCCTGTGCGCGTTCGCGCCGGAGACGGTGGCGCTGGAAGCCGGAAAAATAATGCTGAAACGCCTCCGCGAATTGACGGAGAAGCGGATCAGCTTCGCGTTTGAAACCACCCTGGCGACACGCTCGTTCGCGCCATGGTTGGCGAAAATGGGAGAGGCCGGCTACCGGACGCATTTGATGTTTCTGGCGCTTCCCGATGTCGAGTTCGCGATAAACCGGGTGGCAATCCGGGTTGGTCTCGGCGGCCATGGAATACCGGAGGATGTGATTCGCCGGCGGTATCGCGCCGGTTTGAAGAACCTGTTCTCCCTCTACATGCCTATTGTATCCTCGTGGGAAATTTTCGATAATTCTACTCCGGCATTGCCTAAAAAAATCGCGAGAGGCTCGGGATTGGAAAATCCCCGGGTTTTCGATCTAGAACAATATTGCCGGCTTGCGGGAGGCGCGGAACATGACTTGCAATAGAAATATCGATATCGATGAATTGATACGGCAGGAAAAACCGGTTCTCGACGCGATCCGGCGCGGCGGCATTGAAGCGATGAAAAAACACATTCAGGCGGGAAAGCCCATGGTTTCCTGGAAAAACGGGAAAATATACATGATCCCACCCGATGAACTGGCGGAAATGCTGAAACAGAGCGGCGATTAGACAGCCACATACTCGGAGCGCCCATGCCGAAATTTCCCGCACACGACGAATCGGATAGGCTGGTGGAAATATTTCCGCCCGAATCGTCGTTGTCGTCGCCGGCGCCGCCTTCGCCGGCCGTTCCTTCGCCGTATGCCGCGTTCACCGACACCTTGGCGCCGGCCGATCTGCGGCCCATGCCCCCGGCGCAGGCGCTGAGGGAGGATCCGGAAATCGGCGCCTACCTCAAAAACGGCCGGCCCGGAACGGAACGACGCGGCGGCCGGCCGGCCCGGGCGATTGCCGGCCTTGTCCTGTGCGCCCTTGCCCTGTTCGCCTCGACATGCCTGTACGATTGGAGCATTTTCAAGACCTACACGCCGGCGCCGGTCAGCGCCACGCCGAAACCGCTGCCCTATCCCGTCGATCCGCCGCTCGAATTCCTCGAACCGGTCAAAACCATCAACGCCGAC
>JAVBRW010000212.1:0-4389 GCA_031547475.1 Planctomycetota bacterium | reverse complement strand
TTCGCTTTTGATGAGGGAGCGCTCGAGTACGGGCAGGAGGATGCGTACTTCCGCCGGCGTGAGCGGAACATCGTTCCCGCCGGTATTGCTGAGTTTCGCTATGACATTGGCCAGTTGGATCTTCTGTTTGCCGGTGGACGATTTATCGAGAAAACCATGGAGGCTTTCGGCCAATTCGGGGGAGAGCTTGCCGGTGACCGCCGCGTTCTGAAGCCCCCGGGTCATTCTCTCCTTCCATTTGTCGTCCACAGTGGCGTGTTTGGTTTTCTCTTGGAGGGCGGAAAGGGTCTTGGCGTCTTCGCGGCCGAACAGGCCGCGCCCCTTGACTCCTTCGTCGCGGCGGAGGATGATTTCGTCGTGCTTGCCCCTGTCCGTGATGGCAAGGTTGGCCACGGCGGATAAATTGCCGAACCTGTCAATCTTGGCGTTGATTTCTTCTATTTTCGCATCGAAATGCCGGATCAGGTGGGTGATAGCCGATTGGGGCAGGGGGGATTTGGGCGATCGGGAAAGCTTTTCGAGTTTGTCCCGGGCGCCAATGTACGCGTCGCGATCCTTGGTCAGAGTGTTGAAAGCCTTATCGGCCTCGCCGGGGGAAACGGTCTTCCCGGGAGTTTTGCCTGTCTTGCTGTCATCCAAAAGGGATTCGTAATACGCGTTCAGCAGTTTTTCGGACGTCTCCACCCCGGTTCCCGGAGGGAGTTCGATACCTCCCTTGTTCGGCGGCAGGCCCGCCAGTTTGGCGGTAAGGGCGGACAGGTATTCCTTCTCCACCGACTGGAGGCGCTGATCAAGGCTTTTCAGCAATCCCATATCCAGGTCCGGGTTGGGCGCCTGCCCCAGCACCTCGCGGATAAAGGATACCTTATCCAGCACGCTGGCGAGCGATTCCGGCGGCCAGTCGGGGCCGGGCGCGCAAAAGGCTTTCGAGCAGGAGGCGAGTTTATCCCGGGATGGCGCATCCTTGCCGTCCCCGGCTGGCGGGCCGACAAGCTTTCCCAACTCGTCCAGCGCCGTCCGCACCTCCTTGCTTCCGGGACCGTCCTTCACCGATGCCTTGACAATTTCGCCGAGAAGCAGGTTTTCGGCGATTTCCGGACTGGTCATCACCATTTCCTTCAGGCATTGCAGCATTCTCGCCTTGAAGTCTTTCAGGACGATGTCCTTCGCGTCCCGGGGCAGGTCGGAGCTTTCCACCTTGCTTCTGATTTCGTTGAAAGTCTTGGAAAGCGTTTCGAATTGTTGCACCGCCAGCCGGTGCTTTTCCGGAATGGACTGGGACGAGTCTTTCAACATGCCATTGAATTTGCCTATGCGGCTGTCGAAATCATCCGTCATTTTCCCGATGGCCGAATCGAGATGAATTGACTCGCCCTTCGTTACCGGGGAGACGAAGGTAATGGTCTTTTTCGCCGAATCGAATAGGTATTTGCCCTGAACCGACAAATCTTTTTTCGGCTCCGTCTTGACCTGGACCGGGGCGCCGCCGATGGTCGTTTCTTTCTTTTCGACGGTTTTCGGCGCGGTCATTTCCTTGGACGGCGCGATGGACGACGACTTGACGTTGGTTGTCATGGTTGTACTCCATTTCAATAGACGTATGGGCACCGCCAGCCGCGACTCAAGCCTTGAGCCATGACGGCGGCGAAGCCATAAAAGCGCCGGAGGAAGCGGAGGGAACCGAAGCCGGGGAAGGCGCGGCAAGCTCGAATTCCTCCGGTTCGGCCAGCCCGTCCTCGGCGTCGGTCGCTTCCCGTTCCGTCAGCCACCGGGTCAAGTCCTCGGCCAAGGCCATGGCAAGGCGGGCGAATTGGCCCACCCGTTCGCCAAAAGGGGCGGGCTGGACACTGTCCAGGCCCGTGACGAAACTGACTGCGATCTGGTCGTCGAATATGCAGAGGCGATGCGGTTCCGGGAGAATCCCCGGCCGGTTGAGATGCAGAACATAGGCGAGGAAATCGATGCGGACCTGGGGATTGACCGGACACGTCCCCACTTCGGCATAGACCGCGAGACTGCCGTCGTCGACTTCCATGCGGACCGCCGGGGCCTGATCGAATTCGAGCGTTATCGTTTCCCTGTCGGGATCGTATTGCGATTCGTCCCACGCGCCCCCCGTCATGTCTTTCACCAGTTCGATAAGACGTTCCTGATCCGATTGAACAGCCATGTCCTCTCCTTTACGATTCGCGCCCGGCCCGATCCGCCCTTCCGGACCGCCGGGCCGCGAACTCACATGGTGGTGTGCCGGAAAATATCGTCCTTGGCGTTCGTCATGTTTTCCAGCATCGAATCGGCGTCGAGCAGAAGCGCCCGGACCGCTTCAATTGTTTCGGCCAATTTTCCGCTCTGATCGGAGATTCTCTTCAACAGCCTGGCGAATTGCAGCCGGTTGTCGGTTCTTTCAAAATCGATCTCCGAACTGTTGATCAATTCGACCGCTTCCCGGATCATGCCGAAGGCGGCGCCATAGCTTTCCGTCGATTCCACGTCGCCGAAGTCGGTCGGGAGAGTGCCGGGATCCTTCCCGATGGCGCCGAGGGCTTCCGACGCCTTGGCCTTGACTTCCCCGAGGCGGACCGCCGCATCGGCCGAGTTGCCCGCCGCCCTCGCCAAGTTGGCCGCTTCGGCCGCCGCCCCGGCGGCCTTGCCCGCGTTTCCGTAGACTTTGGCGGCGGTATCGGCCTTTTCCTGCGTGCGCCCGAGTTTTTGCGCGGCGTCGGCGAGGTTGATGGCCGCGGCCGTCACCTTGGCCTGCAGGGCCGCCAGGTCGACCGTTTCCCCCTTGCCGCTCAGGATTTGGCCTTCCTGCAGTTTTTGCTGGGCTTCGGAGAGCCTCTGCTGGGCATGCGTGTGATTCGATCGGGACGATTCCAGATCGCGGTTGGCCGAGTCGAGGGTATTCTTGGCCTCGCCGGCGGCGGACTGGGCGAGCCGGGCGTAGGCGTCCGCCTCGACGACGATGAAGGCGGTGACCATGAGATCGAGGCCGGCGGCGAAAGCCTCCCGGCCCGCCAGGTGCATGCCCGCCACCTTGTCCCTGACCGAGCCGGCGAACTGGAACGTCGCCTTGTTCACGGCGTCGCCGAGCTTGGCCCGGATCTCCTCGACCATCATGAGAATGTTCGACCAGTTGCCGGCGTTGCTCGTCGAAGGCAGGCGCGGATTGGACAGCGGAGGGCGGGCGGCCGATTCGCGGACCGTCTCCACCGTTTCCTCGCCGACGATGCCGGAGAGGATTTTCCACTGCGCGTCGGTCAGGCTGGAAATATCCGGCAGGGCGGCGAGACCGGCCGCTTCGAGAAATTGCCGCTGGTGTTCGGTGCTGATCTGGGTGGAATTCCAGGTTACGCTCATGATGCTCTCCCGTTCTTCGCGTTGCCTTGAATTATGGCCGGTTCAGCCAGTTCCCCAGGCCGGCAAACAGGGACGGCCCGGAACCGCCGCCGCGCTCGGCCTCGGCCAGCTTGTGGAGCGCCTCCGCCTCGTTGAGGAGGCGGGCTGCCGCTTCCAGCCATTCCCGCTCCGATTCGGGGGCGATGCGCCGGTACAGGACGAGGGATCCGTCCTCCTCCAGCGCCGCCACCAGATCGGGGTTGCGCTTGAGCCGGGCCAGTCGGAGCCGGAGCAGCCTGGCCGCCCGCGCTTCGCGGTCCGACGCGGATGCGCCGGCGACGGGGGGAAGGACATTCGTCCAGGCGATGCATTCGCGCCCGCCCGACGCGGGCCGGAGGGACAGGCGCATATCGTCGGCCAGTTCGAAACGCCATTCCCCTGCCGGGCCGGGCGGCGGCTCGACATTCATCGCCCGCGCCAGGCAATTCACCATTTCTTCCATCGTAAGCACGGCACGCCTCCGGCAATCACATGTTCTGGAATATGGAACTGTTGAGCTGGTTCATGGTCTGGTTGTACTGTTTCAGCGTATCCATGGCGCTCTGGATCAGATCGCCCATGGCTTTCTGGAATTCGGCCCAATCGTCCATCCTGGCGCTGGCTTCCTGCTGGCGGGCGGTGTCTTCGGCCCCGGCGGCGCGTTCGCCTTCCGAAGTGAACGTGCCGACCGATTGGACGATTTTGCCCACCCCGTCGGCGGCGCTGTTGAGGGACTGGATGGAGGCGGCCTTGTTTTGGAGTTCGGTCGTCACCCGGTTGAACTTGATTTGGGCATCTTTGTATTGGGGGGTGGTATTCTCTTTTCTATCATAGGAATGTCGGGATTCGATCTCGGCGCCACGGGCGCCCGCCTTGTCGATGGTCGCGTCGGAGGTCGGATCCTTGTACGCATCCCGGAGGGCAATCACGTCGGCTTTCTTGTTCTCCAGAACAGTGATGTCTTTTCCAATCCTGGCGGCGCCCTCGGTGTCGCCCTTGTCCGTCAGCCTTTTC
>JAVBRW010000375.1:0-8685 GCA_031547475.1 Planctomycetota bacterium | reverse complement strand
GGACGAGATGGGCCGGGTTGCTGACTTCCACGCATTACGGCACACCTTCGGATCCATGTTGGCGGCGGCGGGCGTGCATCCAAAGGTCGCCCAGGATTTGATGCGACATTCCACGATGGACTTGACCATGCGCATCTACACCCATACAGCCTTGGAGAGCAGAGTGGGAGCGCTTGCCAAGTTACCCCGGATTATCGCTCAACATGATGAAAATAAAGATGTTAAGTAAATGGACGGCGCTTGAAGTGCTTACTGATAAAGCCCCTGTAGCAAACGGCAGTAAAAAATACTGCCGTGGGATCAGAAATGAATGAGATAGAAAGATGCATTTCACCTTGTGGGACAGGGGGATTTATGGTATTCCCTCTGTCCCTTTTTTGCTATTTCCACGGCAGTACAAACGGCAGTACGAGAGGCGGAAACAGGTGGAATAATGGGGAATTATTGATACGGAAGGGGAGGGGATATGCAACCTATGGCTGGATACGCCATAAAACAAAAAACCCTGCAAGCCCCGTTTTTGTAGAGCATTGCAGGGTTGATGTTTTTTGGTTGCCCCCCAGGGATTCGAACCCCGACGTACAGATCCAGAGTCTGTTGTCCTGCCGTTAGACGAGGGGGCAGGGAAAGATGAACATCCTATGAATAGCCGCATCTTTGTCAAGAAAAATCAGGCGGTTTTGTACGGCCGCGCGGCGGCGCAGACGGGCCAATTCAGAATTTCACCAAGCCGACCGGAATTTTCCCGATAGCTTTGCGAACCTGTTCGGCGCCGGCGAACACTTCCGTTTTATGCGCGTCCTCGGGCATGAACATCGCGAACATGCCCGGCCGCAACGTCACCGCAACGCCCGCCTTGGCGGGATCGGCGTGGAATCGCACGTCCGACTTTTCCAGCCTGTCCTCCACCACCTTCATGTCCGGGGACAGGGTCTGGACATGCTCCACTTCCTCCCCCATCACCACCACCTGCACATCCACGTACTTGATGTGCGATTCGTAGCGCCGTTCGGCGAACGGGAGCGGCTTGTGGCTCTTGAGCTGCACTTTCACGCCATCGCCGCCCAATTCGTAGGTGCCGTCGTCGACGGAACCGCTTTTCTCCACAATATACGTCAAAACACGGCGCAACGGTTCGCATGCGCAAAACGCGCCGCGGAAATGCTCGATATGGGAATAAATCATGCTTCTCCTCCTCTTTCTTCAGGGAACCTCTCAATTGTTGTCCAAACCGTTCCCGCTCTACGGTTCCTTATCCGTTTCCTCATCCGCTTCCGCCTCGAACACGCCTTCTTCCGCATCGTCCGCATCGGCGCCGGGATATTTCGTCGCGCCGGCGATGATCACCGTCGCCTCGCCTTTCGGAGCCTCGCCGGCGAAGCGTTCGGCCAGTTCGCCCACGCTTCCGCGCACCACCCGTTCGAATTTTTTCGTCAGTTCCAGACACACCGCCGCTTCGCGATCCGGACCGATGCGCTCCGCCGCCAGGCGGAACAAACGGCCCAGGCGCCGGGGCGATTCGTACAACACCATGGCCGGCGGCAAGCGTCCGTGGGCGGCGAGCATGTCGCCGAAGCGCCCGTCCCGCCGCGACGGGAAACCGAGAAACGTGAACGAGGCACCGGCCAAGCCGGCCAAGGCGACTGCGGTGGGGACGGCGCTGGGCCCTGGAATGACTTCCACCCGCACACCCGCCTCCCGCGCCGCGCGGACCAGGTTGTGGCCGGGATCGGAAATGCCCGGCATGCCGGCGTCGGAACAGAACGCCACCGCCCGGCCTTCCCGCGCCAGCTTGACCAGATGATCCGCCACCCGGCGCTCGGTATGATCGTTGGCGATCAGCAATTGTTTGGGCGCGGGCAGGCCGTGGCGCTGGAACAGCTTCCGCGTCACCCGGGTGTCTTCGCACGCCAGCGCGTCCACCCCGGCCAGCACGCGGAGCGCGCGGAGGGTTATGTCTTCCATATTGCCGATGGGGGTGCCGACCAGGTATATGCCCGCTTCGAGCGGGAGCGGTTCATTTTCCATGTCCGCCCACTTGTTTGTGCCGGAAGCAGTCGGCCAGATGATCGTTCACCATGCCGGTGGCCTGCATGTGGGCGTAGATTATGGTGGAGCCGACGAACTTGAAGCCGATCCGTTTCAACTCTTTCGAAATCCGGTCCGATTCGGGCGAGGTGGCCGGGACCTGATCCAGGCTTTTCCAGAGGTTGACGAGAGGCTTGCCGTCGACGAAATCCCACATGAAACGGGCGAACGAACCGTGTTTTGCCGCTGTTTCGAGAAACAGTTTGGCGTTGGTGACGGCGCCGTCGATTTTGAGCCGGTTGCGGATAATGCCGGCGTCGGCCAGCAGGCGCTGTTTGTCCTTGTCGCCGAAGCGGGCGACCTTTTCCGGATCGAATTGGGCGAAGGCGGCGCGGTAATTGTCCCGCCGCCGCAGAATGGTCAGCCACGACAGCCCCGCTTGCGCGCCTTCGAGCATGAGGAACTCGAACAATGTCCTGTCGTCCCGGACCGGCACGCCCCATTCCTCGTCGTGGTAGCGGACATACAGATCGTTGGCGAGGCACCACGAGCAGCGGTTTTTCTCTTTCGCCATGGCGGACTCCGGCTTTGCCTGCTACGGGAAAACATCGTTTGATCGCGGAATACACGCGGATTATGCATCATTTGCCTGGATACGCAATGGCAAAAGCGGCGCCGGAAAAAAAGGGAAGCCCCTTCCGGGGGGGCGGAAGGGGCTCGGGACTGGCGCACGAAATCGGATCGGAATATCGACCTGAATGGGGGAACGCGCGCCTACCAACCCTGGGGGAGGCTGGTAAGAAAAATATACTTCGCACCCGGAATTTTGTCAATACCTTTTCCCCGAATAAAATTGGATGCTGTTTCGCAGTCGAGTTTTCAAGAAAAGCGGGCCAACCGCCGCCCGCTTTTCTTGAAAATTGTTAGTGTTTACGTTGCAAAGGGTTGTTTTTTCGTCAGGTTGACCGAAACAATCGAGTTGGCAATAATTCCCATCGAAAAGGGAGCCCTGGAAACTTTAAAGGAAATCAAACGGCGGTTTGTTTGATTTCCTTTAAAAGTCTACTCGCAGGATTCGCGGTTTTTCGCAATCCCGCCTCGCCATTTGCGGTTGCGTCGGCCGGTGGCAGGGCTATAATTTCCTAACAACCCCGTTTTTTCTGGTACACGGACAGAAAGGGAATGCCATGGATTTCAAGGACAAGGTGGTGGTCGTCACCGGTGCATCGGCGGGCATGGGCAGGGAAACTGCCAAAAGGTTCGGCGCCGCCGGCGCCAAGGTGGTGGTGAACTACGCTTCGGCCGAAAAGGAGGCCGACGCCACGGTCGACGCCATCCGGAAAGCGGGCGGAACCGCCATCGCCTGCAAGGCCGACGTGTCGCAGCAAGCCGACGCCGAACGCCTGATCGCGGCCGCGGTCAAGGAATACGGCCGCATCGACATCCTGATCAACAACGCCGGCGTCACCCGCTTCATCCCCTTCGACGATCTCGACGCCGCCAGCCCCGAGGTTTGGCAAAAGCTCTATTCCATCAACGTCATCGGTTCGTTCAACTGCGCCCGTGCCGCCGCGAAGGAAATGAAAAAAGTCGGCGGCGGCGTCATTGTCAACCTGGCCTCCATCTCCGGCCATCGCGCCGCCGGCAGCTCCATTCCCTACTCCGTGTCCAAGGCCGCCGTCCTCCAGATGACCCGCTGCCTGGCCATCGCGCTGGCGCCGGACATCCGCGTCTGCTCGGTGTCGCCTGGCTATATCGAGGACACGCGGTGGAATGCCGGGCGGGAAAATTTCGATGCCGGGAAAGCGGCGGAGAATGCCGCCCAGCACACTTTGCTCAAGCGCACCGGCACCGCCGCCGAAGTGGCGGACGCTGTCCTGTACATCGCTTCCGATCAGGCCAGGTATTGCACCGGCAACGATTTGCTGGTGGACGGCGGAAGGTTTTTCCGCGTGTAAGTAATTTAAGATTTAAGATTGCAGATTTAAGATTTGAACCCATTATCAACGTTTCCATTGAGGATAAATCTTAAATCTGCAATCTTAAATCTTAAATCCTTTTTCACACTGGAGCATCCATGCCCATCAAGATTCTCTCGACCGGCAACGCCGGCGTGTATATCGAAAACGCGGGCGGCCGGGTGTATATCGACTCCTTTTTCCGCGGCGTGCCGGGCGTGGGCGGCGGCCCGTTGCTCCGCGGCGCCGACGCGGCAAGGGCCGATCTCATCCTCATCACCCATTCGCACTACGATCATCTTCATCCCGAGGAAACGCGCGACGCCGCCCTTGCCTCCGGCGCCAAGGTGGCGGGCCCGGCCGACGCCATCGATCTGCTGGCCAAATACCTGCCGGCCGATCGCCTGATCCGGCTGGAATCGCCCGAACGCAAAAAGCCGCCGGCATCGGTCGCCGTCACCGTGGGCGGCATCACCGTCACCTCCTACCGCACCTACCACATGCGCGGCCACAACAGCTATCTTATCGAAATGGGCGGCAGCCGCCTGTTCCACGACGCGGACAACGAACGCACCCAGCCCTACGACATTCCTTCGCTCGGCCGCATCGATGTGCTGTTCCTTTGCCCGTGGGCGGGCTCGGACGCCGGCGCCTTTGTCGAACGGCTGAAACCGGGCAAGTGGCTGCTTATCCACATGACGGAGGAGGAAATCGATCAGCACGCCCACGACAGTTTCCTGCCCGGCCTGGTCAGCCCGGTTCCGTCCGGCGTGATTGCGCTGCGGAACGGCGAGATTCTGGAGATCGAATAGATTCGCCATGGCCGAAATGACGGAAAACCTAATCCGGCTCAAAGCCGTGCGCGGGGTCGGCAACGCCACCCTGTGGAAGCTGCTGCGCGAGTTCGGCGGATCGGACGGCGTGTTGGGGGCGAACGCCGCCGCGCTGTGCCGTGTCCGGGGCGTGAGCCGGGAGCTTGCCGAACGCATCCTCGACGCCGGCGGTTTCGATCCCCGGTCCGAAATGGACAAGGCGGTGGTGGCCGGCGTCGCCATCATTCCCTACGACGATCCCGATTACCCGAAACCGCTAATCCATTCCTACGATCCGCCCGCGCTCCTCTATGTGCGCGGCAAGCTGACCGAGGAGGATCAGGTGGCGGTCGGCATTGTCGGCACCCGCCAGGCCAGCCCCTACGGCCGCCAGAGCGCGCTCGAACTTTCCGCCGCGCTGGCGCGGGGCGGTTTCACCATCGTCAGCGGACTGGCCCGGGGCATCGACACCTTCGCCCACATCGGCGCCATGAACGCGCGCGGCCGCACGGTCGGCGTGCTCGGCTGCGGGTTCGATCACATGTACCCGGAGGAAAACCGCGATCTGGCGCTGGAAATGACCGGCTGCGGCGCCGTTATCAGCGAGTTCTCCATGGCGACCAAGCCGTCGAAGGAAACCTTTCCCACCCGCAACCGCATCATCGCCGGCATGGCGCTCGGGCTTATTGTCATCGAAGCGCCGGTGCGGAGCGGCTCCCTCATCACCGCCAGATTGGCCAATGAAATCGGCCGCACCGTCTTCGCCGTTCCCGGCCGGGTCGGCGACGCCTGCTCGGAAGGCTGCAACAAACTGATCCGGGACGGCGCCGTCATGATCACCTCGGCGGACGACATTTTCTACGAACTCAATCCGCAACTGCCGTTGCCGCCGCTGCCGCAACGAACGAAGAACAAGCCGAAAAAGGAAGAGAAAGCGAAGGAGGGCGGAAAACTATTCGCCGACAACCTGAGCAGGACGCCGGCCGAAAAAAAGCAGTCCGCGCCCGCCAAACCGTTGCCGGAGGAAAAAGCCGGGGCGGCGGAAGCGCCCGCGCCCGCACCCCATCCCAAATTGTCGGAAGAACAGAAAACGCTTCTCCGCCTGCTCGCGGACGGGGAATGGCGGAACATCGATCAATTGATTCAGGAATCCGGCCTTCCCGCCGGCAAGGCGGCATCGCTGATGGGATTGATGGCCATGATGCGGCTGGTGGAGCAGGGGCCGGGGCAGGCGTACCGGTTGCGCCCGGGGAAAAGGTGATTGCCGAAAACGCTTTATGGGGAGGGGATATGCGCGAAATTCTGTCGCCCACCAACGATTTCGTGTTCAAGCAGCTTTTGGGGGATAAAAACCGCCTGGAGTATCTCGCCGATTTCCTTCAGGCCGTGCTCGATCTTCCACCCGACGAATACGACAGCCTGACCATTGTCGATCCGCATTTGAAAAAAGAGCACGCCGAGGACAAGCTGGGCATTCTCGATGTGAAAATCCATACCAAATCGGGCAAAATAATCGATGTGGAAATGCAAGTGGAGTATCATTCGTGGCTGTGGCAACGCATACAATACTACACTGCCAAAATGATCACGGAGCAGATCAAGTCCGGCCTCGAGTACGATACGATTCACCGGGTCGTAACCATTGTCATCACCAGCTTCACCTTGATCGACACGGACAAGGCATACAGTCATCATCTGCGACTGCGCGACGAAACCACCGGTTTCGTGTTCCCCGACTCGCAGGAAATCCATATACTTGAGTTGGCGAAACTGCCCAGGCACAGCGATGGGTCGCATTTGTGGAATTGGCTGCGCTTTCTCGCGGCCGAAACCAAAGGAGAATTCGAAATGGTCGCCAAAAAAGATCCGGTTATTGGCAAGGTTTATGGAACGTTGATGGAACTGAGCAGAAGTGAACGCGCTCGTCTCTTGGCCGATGAACGGGAAAAAGCGCGGCGCGATGCACACGCCCTGATGAAATACCATGCAGAGAAGGGCATGAAGATGGGGTTGGAAGAAGGCATGGAAAAAGGCATGGAAAAAGGCATGGAAATCGGCCGCGAGGAAGGCGAGAAGGAAACCTCCCGCCTCATCGCCCGAAACCTGCTGGGCGAAAGCATGTCCCATGAAAAAATCGCCGAACTGACCGGTCTTCCTCTCGCCGAAGTCGAAAAGCTTGCCGGCAAGCCGCGCGCGCGATCGCCCAAGCGGCCTGCCCGGGTGCGGAGTTCCGAAAAGAGCGCGCGGCCCGGACCTTCCCGCGCGCCCAAGCGCCGCAAAAGCGATGCCTGACCATGTTCGGAAACATGCGCTGGGACAGTTGGGAATTGTTCGGTCTGGTGGGCGAAGGCTTGTTCTTCGCCCGCCTGCTTGCGCAGTGGCTGGCATCGGAAAAAGTCAAAAAGCCGGTCATTCCCGTCGTGTACTGGTACATGTCGCTGGCCGGCGCGGTTATCCTGACGGCATACGCGCTGCACATCGGATCGTTCGCCGTGCTGCTGCCGCAGGTGGTGGGCCTCTTTTTCTACAGCCGCGGCCTGCAACTCGAGTTCCTTTCCCGCCGCAATGACGCGTGGCGCAAACACACCGGCCTTGACCGCCCCGATTATCCGTGGCCGAAAATGTCCGTCATCGTGCCGGTCCACAACGAGGAAAAGCGCCTGGCCGAAACCCTCGCCAACCTGACTTCGCTCGAATACCCGGGGCCAAGGCCGGAAATCGTCGCCGCCCTCAACGGCTGCACTGATCGCTCCCGCGACATCGCGGACAAATTTCCGGTCACCCTTATCGAAAGCGAAAAAAGCGGCATGTCGTTCGGGAAAAACCTCGGCGCCGACGCCGCCAACGGGGATATGCTGGTGTTTGTCGACGCCGACACCGCCTTGCCGCCGCAGGCGCTCAAGCTGCTGGCCGAGGCGGCGGCCGGCCGCGAACACTCTATCGGCACGGTGGCCGGAGGACCGGATCGGGGTGGCGGCGTGGTCAGGACGTGTTTCTGGATTGCCAACCGCATGACCCGCCGCAAGCGCGCCCACGCGCCGGGCGGCGTCATGCTGATGGACAAGGGCATTTTCCACACTATCGGCGGGTTCGACGAATCGCTGCCGCAGGGGACGTCGACCGACATAATCTGGCGCGGATTGCGGGCGGGGGCGGAATACGTGTTCGTCGATTCGTTCACGGCGGTGACGTCCATCCGCCGCTTCGAAAAAACCGGCATAATCAGGCAAATGCTGTCGTGGCGGAACAACCACAAGGCGCTGGACAAGAACCGCCGGGACGAGGTCAAGGCCAAAAGCTACGAGGACGTGAGATAGGGCGATGCGGATAAAATTTCTGAAAATGGAATTCGCCGTCTGCAAATTGCGCGATTTGTCGCGCGTCAGCATGGCGTCGGAATATTATTTCCTGTCGCGCACGGCGGACGAGATTTCCCTCGTCTGTCCTGCCGACGACGCGCCCGCCGATGCGGTGAAAGTGAACCGGGGCTGGCGCGCGTTCCGTATCGAAGGCCAGCTCGATTTTTCGCTGGTCGGTATTCTCGCCGAGCTGGCCAACCTGCTCGCCGCGCGCGGCATAAGCATTTTCGCCATCTCCACCTTCGACACCGATTACGTGCTGATCAAGGAGGAGGCGGTGGAAGGGGCGAGGGATGCGCTGGCCGTGGGCGGATATGAGGTGGTTTGAAGGTGAAATAGATCAAATTAAGAATGAATAATGGAGGGGTTAATGAGTTAATTAACAATTTGTCTCCGCAACCAGCGCAACGGAAAGAATAATTCTTACTGAGGACCCGCGCAGAAATAACGTGATTCCCGGACTGCGCGGGTGATTCGAGACCGCAGTGCTTCTCGTGAAAAAATTAGGCACCTTATTTTTGCGCGCAT
>JAVBRW010000284.1:0-4838 GCA_031547475.1 Planctomycetota bacterium | reverse complement strand
GGTGAGGGGATCGGAGTTGGGATCGCCGTCGGCGTTTCCCGAGCCTGCCGCATCGCCGCCGCCCTGCTTGTTGTCGCCGTCGCCTTCGCCGCCGACCACCGTCGCCACGCCGCCGTCCAGCGCTATCCATTCTTCCAGTTGCATAGGGGATTTGAACATGTCCGTTCCTTTCCTGTAGCCGTTCACAGGAGGCATGGATCTTCCAGTTGCGTACGCGGGTTTTCTGGGAACACGTAACGCAACTGTCCGCAAATCGGGGAGATGTTGGATTTGCTACCCATCATTCTTTTCCATGGGAATGTCCACTGTCGATTGCTTTTAGAAGTTCCCCAGAACCATTCCTTGTTTCGATTGCGATGCGTTGTATTCTATCCCTTCCTGGTCGGATCTGATTGCTTTCGCCCCGATATTGGCAGCGGCCAGGGCGACGGCGTCGGCGTAGGCTTCATTGATTTCGTACCCGTCCGGGGCGGAGTCGCGGAGCAGGTCGGTGACGGCGTCGATGCCGCTGGCCATGGTTTCCGCATCCTGTCCGGCGGCGATGACCCGGGCGGCGCCGGTGGCGAACACGTCGTTCATGACGCCGTCGCGGAGGGCGGGGTCGATGGCCTGGAAAGCTTTCCCCATTTCCTGGAAGAGTTGCAGTTGGCCGGTCAGGGTCTCGCGCATAGCCTCGCCGTTCCGCAGTATGCCGCCGATCGAATCCAGATCGACGTCTTCCAGCGCTTCGGGATTCTGCGCCGCCTGATCGCGGAGGACGGCCAAGGCGGTGGTCAGGCGGCCGAGCGCGGCCTTGCCTTCGAGATATGCGGCGGTGGGAATGGCGCCGAAATCCTCCGGATCGAGATAATCCCACGGCGTCATGCCGATGAGGGGAGCGCGGTCGAGCAGATCGGTCTCGTATTTTTCGATGTGCCATTCGGGGACGGGCGATTCTCTCCAGGGACTGTCGAACTGAATCGGTTCAAATGCGAAAGGATCGTCCTTGTTGGGGTCGGTGGGATCGATAGGGTCATCGCCCCCGGAGGGCTGTGGTACTACGATTACCGTCGGCGGTATATCGTTGGAAGATGCGCTGTAATTAGCATAGAAATTGAAGTAGTAAGGACTGCCCGAACCATTCGAGTAGTTAAAACTACAAGCATTCCAAGACGTTCCATAGGTTGAGATATACAATGCAACCGCATTGTTATCGAACGAAAATTCAATACCCAATTTTTGTGACAACGAGTCATGGTAAAATGTCATTTTAGCGTTCGCACCGGGAGGCCCGCTTAATGTAACGGTCCAATGGCTGTCAAAACTCGGATCTCCTATTTGTGCCACCAAACCCGGAGCCATCATGTCCAAATCGCCATAATTGATAAATAGCTTCGCGAACAATTTCCCTTCGGCGCCAGAGGGGAAATCATATGTGGTGGAGCCGAAATATTGCTCCCACCCCGGCTCATCAAACACCGACGACGGCACCGGTATGCTCATCAGCATAAACCCGCCCTCATCCGAATCGCCGGACTCCCCGACGCCGTCCGGATTGACGGGATCGGAATTGGCGTCACCGTCAGTGTTTCCCGACCCTGCCGCATCGCCCGAATCGCCGCCGCCCTGCTTGTTGCCGCCGTCTCCTTCGCCGCCGACCACTGTCGCGATGGCGCCGTCCAGCGCTATCCATTCTTCCAGTTGTACGGGGGATTTGAACATAACGGTTCCTTCTTTTTCACTCGAAACCATTGCCGACCTTGATCGAATTGCCGGTTATTCCGCCGCATCTCCCGCATCCGCGGATAGCGTGATAAAAAGCAGCTATCCCGCCTATCAATACCATACACGATCATCAGAAAGCGCGCAATTATACGAAAGTAGTAGATTGTCGATGCAATGTATTGAAAAATAATGGGGTGAGAAATTTTCAATGAGAAATTCAAAGTTTTTACGATATTTTCAATTTTTCCGAAAACCGCTGAGCCGCCTCGATGCGATTTTTTACCTTAAGTTTTGAAAATGCGGATGTTAACATTTTTTTGACCGTGATTTCCGCCACGCCCAAACGCTTGGCTATATCGGCGTTCGTTTTTCCTTTGACGACCAGCCGAAGAATGTCTTTCTCCCTTCCGGTCAGGGAAACTTTGCCGTTCCCTTCCTGTTCGATCCGGCTGGCCGTGCGGGAATAGTGTTCGGTGGCGCGGGCAAGTGCGGCCAGGTAGGCGTCGTTCGGCGTTTCGTCCCGGAGGCGTTGGGCAAGAGGCAGAAAATGCTGTCCGTATTCGGCCAGCGTAAGGAGTATCCCGTCCGGCCGGGCCAACTCCACCGCCGCCCGCGCGTGTTCGAGCGCCTTTTCCATTCCTTGCAGCCGCCATGCCGCCACCGCTTCGAGCGTTTTGGCGTGGATATGGCCGAACAGGTTGTCGTACGGGCCGAGGTAGGCGGGCAGGCGCTTGGCCAGGGCGTCGAGCCGTTCGCAATCGCCCGCCAGCATGATCGCTTTTCCGTGGACGGCGTAGATGAAGCCGAGCATCTGCACCACATGCCGCGCCGCCCAGATATCGCCGTCGCGGAGCCATTGGGGAATCCGATCGTGGCGGCCCAGGCAGGCGTTGACATAGCCGGTCGCCAGGGCGAGGCAGTTGAAATGATCGACATGGCCCGCGTCCTGGATGACCGGCAGCCAGGCGTCCAGCAGGGCGGTCGCCTCGCCGGGACGGTTTTCGGCGATTCTCAGCCTGGCGAGGGAAAACGCCGCCGCCAGCAGCGTGGTGATTTGGTCCTTCGTCTCGGCCAGGCCCCGCGCGTTGGCCAAAAAACCCTCCACCCGGTCGAGTTCGCCCCGCTCCAGCAGCCATTCGGCGCGGAACAGCGGCTCCGCCCCCATGGAACAGCCGCCGGTGAGGTCGTGGAAATAATGAAGGTTGCCCTCGATCAGTTCGATCATGTTCCGGTAGGTTCCCGCCTTCCGCAGATAGAGGTAGGCGACGTGCGGGCAGCCGAAGGTCCAGATCATGTTTTTGGACGAAATGGCGGAGCGGCCGTTCAGCAGTTTGTGCGCTTTCCGGTGGATGTCGCGCATGGCCCACAGATCGTTGAAGGCGAGCATGCTCCGGATAAGGATGGCTTCGCCCCCGATGCGTTTTTTCAGCGCGGCTGTGATGGCGTCCGACGCGGCGAAACGCTCTTCCGCCTCTTCGAGAAGGGTGGCGGCGGTCGGATCGGCGGCCTCGGACAGGCAGAAGTAGACGAAAGCCAGGTATTCCATCGGCCTTTGTTCGAGAATCCGCCAGGGGATGGCCTTGACCATGGCCATGACCTCTTCCGGGAAGAAGAACAGCGTCAGGTTGCCGCCCGGCAGGGCGAACGCGTCGAGGATGCGGAGAAGATCCTCCTCCCGGCCCGCGCCGGCGAAGAAGCGGAGCGCCGGCATCGGTTCCCCCCGCGCCAGCGAGCATTCGCCGGCGCGGCGCCGGAGCGCCCGCATGTCCATGCCCGACGCATCCAATGCCTTGTTCAGGTAGGAGCGGAAAATGCTGTGAAGCTGGTAGCTGTCGCCGGCCGGGTCGTAGTCGAGGAACGCGTTCTTGTCGTGAAGGCCGCGAAGCAGGTTCGCCGCGCCCGGATCGGCGGCGAGGATCGCCGCTTCGCCGGCCGTGAAGCGATCGACGATCGAGAGCTGCATGAGAAGCGCCTTCTCCCGTTCGTCGTAGGACGAAAACACGGTTTCGCCGACAAGGATTTCGGCGTCCCGTTCGGGCCGCGCCGTGCCGGTCTTGCGCCACGATTGCAAGCTCAGCCACAGTGCCGACACCCAGCCTTCCGAATAATTCCAGGCATCCTCCGCCGCTTCCGGGGATTTGTGCAGGCGGAAATATTCCTCCGCCTCCTCCCGCGTGAAGGCCAGGAGCTCCTGGCCGAAAGCCGCCGCCAGGCCCTTGAGGCGCAGTTCCTCCAGCGGAAGGTTGGGGCGTACGCGGGAAAAGAGCGCGATATGGAAGTTGGGGAGCCGTTCCCGCACCAGCAAGTCGAGGAATAAATCCAGGGCCGGGTCGGTCACGTGCTGGTAATCGTCGAAAATGACGACGGCGGGATAGGAATCGGCCCGGCACATCTCCATCACCCGTCGCATCTGCGCCGCGTCCTCCGGAAAGCCCAGCCGGCGCAGCGCGGGCGCGATTTTCAGCCCCTGATCGGCCAACTGCCCGAGCGCCGCGTCCCACAAATAGCGGGCGCTGGCGGGGCCGGCCGGAACGGCGACGTAATACCCGTTCTCTCCCGCCGATTCCGCCAGTTCCCTCGCCGCCGTCGTTTTGCCGTAGCCCATGGGCGCCGACACGGCGACGAGGGGGTGGGCCGCCACCGCTTCCGAGAGCGCCTTGGCGACGCGCGGGCGGAGCAGTATGCGGGCGTGGGATGCGGTCATTTGCCGGTCGCTTTACGGAAGATTGCTCAATGTGTGTGGAGGGAAATACATTTTTTTATACGCAACAATCCGGCGCACAATCGTTTGATAGTAGTTTATAGCCATTTGCGGTTGCTCGCAAGGGCTTTGTGGGATTTCCAGGCTGTCATGGCTGTTTTCAAATAGTGTCGCGTGTGATGTTGTTGAAATGGATATGCGCCAGAGAGGATGCGTTCCGGCAAAAAAAAATCCCCGTTTGGCGTACGGAAACTTTCCATCGGCTCGTAATGCGTTGGCGGGGGAGGGGGGGGGAGGGAGGTTGCCGGCGCGGACGAACTTCCGGAGCCGTCCGGGTTTCTGCGCCGGCAACGGGCGTAATGGCCGATCAGGCGGGGAGAGGAATCAGGGCAGTTGGCCGAACGCCGGTTTCCGCTTGCCGAGGAACGCGTCG
>JAVBRW010000214.1:0-5077 GCA_031547475.1 Planctomycetota bacterium | reverse complement strand
TGCTTGTCAATGCACTCGTTTGGGCTGCATAATTTCCAAAAGTCCACTGCGCGGTATGACGCCACAAAATTCGTGGATGCGCCTCCTGGAATGCGCCGCGCTGCATGGAGCGCCGGCTTTGGAATCCTTCGAGAGCGGCATGATCAATACCGTAGCCGTCGGCGAAGTCACTACGCTGCAGTCGTGTACTGTGATGTTTTTCCTTATCGTACCGGCGTTGAATCCCGCTTCACATAGCTCCGGTCATACATTACGCATTGCCTTCTTCTCCGCCTTTCTCGCATACATCCGCTTGTCAGCCTCGGCGATAATCTCGTCAAGCGTGAGGGAGGGAGAGGCGAACTCGACCAGGCCGTAGCTGATGGACAGCTCGTACGGCTTGCCGCCGGTCAGATTGAAGTGGGCGAGGCCGAATTCTATCTTGTCCATGACCTTCCCGGCGTCGGCCATGCGGCAGTCGAGAAGCAGGACGAATTCGTCGCCGCCCCAACGGGCGATGATGTCGTTCTTGCGGACGCAGGCGAAAATGGTCTGGACCGTGTTGACTATCATCTCGTCGCCGGCGGCATGGCCGAAACGGTCGTTCACCTGCTTCAAATCGTCTATGTCGACGAAGCACAGCGTCATCCGCTCCCGCTCGGACACGGGCAGGTGGAACAGCTTCTGCAGTTTGTCGTAGCCCCATTTGCGGTTGTAGACGTTGGTCATGGCGTCGGTGGCGGCGAAACGCCGGAGCTGCTCCTCGTACTGTTTCCGGTAGGTGATGTCGACATAGGTGCACAGGTGCGCCGGCCGGTCGTCGACCCACTTGATCAGGCTGTCCCTGACCAGGTACCACTTGCCGGTCACGCTGCTGTGGAGTTCCCACACATACGGGCCGGAGCCGTCGTGCGGCCCGCGTTCGCGCAGCTTGGGGATGGGGCAGAACGCGCACGGGCCGCTCTGGTTCCGGTGCAGGATTTTCCAGCACGGCTGGCCGAGAATGCTTTCGACCGGCTTGTGCACCGCCCGGGCCAGCGATTTGGAAATGAATTTCAGTTCGTAGGTTTCGAGATCGTTGATGTAGACCAGGTCGTCCAGGTTGTCGGTCACCGTCCGGACAATTTCCCGGCTGCGCCGCGAATCGCGCTCGGCGTTCCGGCGATTGATAAGACCCGACAGCACGCTGGCGACGTTGCCGAGGAAACGGATTTCCTCCATCGACCATTTGCGGTTGTTTTCGCAATCGTCGAAACCGAGGAAGCCGAGCGGCTTGTCGAAGTGGTAAAGGGGCAGGATGGCGAGCGCCTTGATCCCCTGCTTTGCGAGAATGTCGCGGTCGGCCGGCGGCAGTTTTTCTATATCGTCCGTTATAACCATGCCGGACGCGTCCATGATCGAGCCGTATATGTAATCCGGCTTGTACAGACGCTGCAGAACCTGCATGGCCGGCTCCACGCCGTCGGCGCACCATTCGTGGGTGTTGCAGGTGTAATTGTCCGGCAAATCCTCGAAAATGTAGGCGCGGCTCACCTTCGCGTACATGCCGGCCAGCCCGAGGATGGTGTTGATGGCGTCGTCGAGATCGGTGATGCTGTGGCTGGCCTTGAGGATCCGGGTCATGTAGCCGCCGTTCGACAGCCCGTCCCGCGAACGGCGCTCCGGCGCGGGATAATCCGCCACATAGACGAAATAGCCGTTGAAGCCGCCGATTGAACCGGCGTTGGCGTTGATCCTGGCCTGGAGGATCTCGTCCTGATAAGAATACACCCCGGCGTCCAGATTCTGCACCGTGCCGTCATAGGTAAGCGAGTGGACGAAAACCTGCCATTCCTCCTTCCGGTGGAAGCGGAGCGCGTCGCGGAGAAGAGCGTTTTCCCCGCCGTTCCGCCCGTTCCCGGCGGAGGGCGCGAACAGCAGTCTGGCATCGGTGTTCATGAATACCACCGGAAAATCGGGGGAATCGCCGCACACGATAACCGGCATTTTCAGCTTGTTGAACATCGCCCCGAAATCGGTGACACCCATACTATCCCTCCGCGCATCCGAGCGCGACGACGAAAGACCACACCCTGTTCATTATTAAATCGAAAAAACTCCGGTCCCGTTCACAATCGTACGGAAACTTGAAAAGATAACAATACTCTTTATTGGAGTATTTCGCTTTTCCCCCGACTCCGGGAGCGACGCGAACTCCCGCCGCCCGGCCGCGTGGATTTCCCTTGCGTACCGCGCGGCAATTGCGAAAATTGCCCACTTGTCGGCTGCGCGGCCGTCCGCCGGAGCACCGGGGGACTGCGTGGCCGTGTGAAGCTTTGTCAGCGACGGGAAGCAGCCATGGCAAAAATGTGGAAAGGCCGGTTCAAAGCCGAGACCAACCCCTTGATGGAACAGTTCAGCCAGTCCATCTCCTTCGACCGGGAGCTGGCGCGACAGGACGTGCAGGGCAGCCTGGCCCACGCCAAAATGCTCGAAGCGGTGGGACTTTTGAGTAGAAAGGAATACCAGGTCATCAAGAAAGGCCTGGAATCGATAGCCTCGGACATCGAGTCGGGCGCCATGAAGTACGACCCGGCCAACGAGGACATACACATGACGGTCGAGGCGGAACTCACCGACCGCGCGGGCGAGGCGGCGAAAAAGCTCCACACCGGCCGCTCCCGGAACGACCAGGTCGCGACCGATCTCCGCCTGTGGTGCAGGGAGAAGCAGGACCTCATCCTCGAGCGCCTCGCCGGCGTCATGCTTTCCCTCCTCGACGTGGCGGAGCGGGAAAGCGGCGTCGTCATCCCCGGCTACACCCATCTCCAGCGCGCCCAGCCGGTGCTGCTGTCGCACCACCTCCTCGCCTATGTCGAAATGTTCGGCCGCGATCGTGAGCGCCTGGCCGACTGCCGCCGCCGCACCAACCGCCTGCCCCTCGGGTCCGGCGCCCTGGCCGGCTCCACCCTTCCCCTCGACCGCGAGCTGGTCAGGAAGGAACTCGGCTTCGACGGCTTGTGCGAGAATTCGATGGACGCGGTGTCCGACCGCGATTTCGTCATCGAGACCCTGTCCTGCCTGTCGCTGACCGCCGTCCACATCAGCCGCCTGTGCGAGGACCTCATCCTGTGGACCTCGTCCGAATGGAACCTGGCGAAGCTGGACGATTCCTGGTCGACCGGCAGCTCGATAATGCCGCAGAAGCGGAACCCCGATCTGCTCGAACTGGCGCGCGGCAAGGCGGGGCGGGTGGTCGGCTCCCTCATGGCCCTCCTGGTCGTGGTCAAGGGCCTGCCGATGACCTACAACCGCGATTTGCAGGAAGACAAGGAGCCGCTGTTCGACGCGGTGAAAACCGTCGATTTCGTGCTCCAGTGCATGGCGTCGTTCCTCCCCACCCTGACCATCAACCGCGAGCGCGCCACCGACATGCTGGGCGACGGCTATCTCGAAGCCACCGTGCTGGCCGAGTACCTGGTGGAAAAGGGCCTCCCGTTCCGCACCGCCCACGAGGTCAGCGGCAATCTGGTGCGTCTGGCCGAGGACAGCGGCAGGGCGCTCCGGGAATTGAACCATTTCGAAATGCTGGCGGCCAGCACCATGCTGGACCAGGACATCTACAAGCGGCTCGATCCGTCCCGCACGCCCGGCGCCTACGCCACCATCGGCAGCGCCAGCCCGAAAACGGTCAAGACCTCCATCCGGACCTGGAGAAAAAGGCTGGCCAAATGAAACGCGTCATCATCCTGGGCGCCACCGGTTCCGTCGGGACCAACACCCTGGCCGTTATCCGGGATCATCCGGAAGCGTTCCGGGCGGTCGGCCTGGTGGCCGGCGGCGGCGGACCGGCCATGGCCGATCTGTGCCGCGAATTCCCCGAAGCCGCCGTCGCCCTCGGCCACGGCGATTGCAGTGCGGTCGTTCCGGGCGATCGCCCGGGGCGCGTGCATCCCGGCCCCGACGGGCCGCTCCGCCTGCTGGCCGAGACGCCGGCCGACATCTGTGTCGCCGCCGTGTCGGGCACGGCCGGGCTGTCCCTCGCCTTCGCCGCCGCCGCCCGCGAGATGACCATTCTCCTCGCCAACAAGGAGGTGCTGGTTTCGGCCGGCAGGCTGTTCATGGACGCGGCGCGGGCGGGAGGTTCGCGGGTGCTTCCGCTCGATTCCGAGCACACCGCCCTGTGGCAGTGCCTGGAGGGCCGTTCGGCCGCGGATGTGCACAAACTGACCATCACCGCCAGCGGCGGGCCGTTCCGCCTGTGGTCGTCCGAAAGGATGGCCGGCGCGACGCCGGCCGACGCGCTCCGGCACCCGGTGTGGCGCATGGGCGCGAAAATCAGCATCGACTCCGCCACCCTGGCCAACAAGGCGATGGAGCTGATTGAAGCGCACCACCTGTTCGGCCTGCCCTTCGAGGCGATGGAGGCGCTGGTGCATCCGCAATCGGCGATTCACGGCATGGTGGAACTGGTGGACGGCTCCATCATCGCCCACATGGGCATATGCGACATGCGCCAGCCCATCGCCTGCATGCTGTTCCACCCCGAACACCGGCCGAACCGGCTTCCGCGCCTCGATCTGGCCAGGCTGGGCAGGCTCGATTTCACCCGTCCGGACGAGGAGCGCTTTCCCCTTCTCCGCATCGGGATTGACGCCGGACGCCGGGGCGGCTCGTTCCCCGCCCTGTTCAACGCCGCCAACGAGGCGGCGGTCCACCTGTTCCTGCAGGGGCGCCTCCGTTTCCCTGACATTGCCCGCGCCGTCGAGGCGGCGTTGGACAAGGGGGAAAAGGGGGAGTTCGCCAACCTGGAACAGGTGGCGGAGGTGCATGCGAAAGGGCACAGGCTGGTGGAGGAATTCGCGAGGCGGAAGGGATAGTTCCTGGCAAATCGCAATTCACAATCGTCCCCGCCCGCGCCGATGGGGTAAAATAACTGATGAACCGAGGTTTTGCGAAATGCGTTTTGACAGCGCGGTAGAAAGAGGTTTATCCTGCCGTCCACGTCAATCCCACTGGATTCCGGCTCAACCTCCCGTTAGGGGCGCAGCGTCTGTTTTTACCGCCGGAATGACGAGAGTGGGGGTGTGCGGCGTTTTTGGCGCGGAGACGCGTCTCC
>JAVBRW010000360.1:0-5837 GCA_031547475.1 Planctomycetota bacterium | reverse complement strand
GTCTTCCGGCGTGTCGACGGACAGGTGCTCGACCGGTTCGTATTTTTCGCCGTTGATGGTGCGGTAGACGACGTGCGGCCGACCGACGGCGAATTCGTAGCCTTCGCGGCGCATGGTCTCGATGACGATGCCCAGGTGGAGAAGCCCGCGCCCGCCGACCAGGAAACCGTCGGGCGTCTGCTCCATCCGGAGCGCGATGTTGGAGCGGAGTTCCCGGTCCAGCCGTTCCTTCAGGTGGCGGCTGGTGACGAACTGGCCCTCGCGGCCGAGGAACGGGCTGTCGTTCGGCTTGAATTCCATGGTCAGGGTCGGCTCGTCGATCTGGATGACGGGCAGCGCCTCCGGATTTTCGGAATCGGCGATGGTGTCGTAGATGCCGATTTCCGGAATGCCGGTGACCAGCGCGATGTCGCCGGCCAGCGCTTCCTTGACGGCCAGGCGGCCGATGCCGTCGAACACCTGCACCGTTTCGATGCGGCCGTTCTTTTTGCCACCGGTGCGGAGCATGACGGCGACGTCGGATTTTTCGCGGATGACGCCCCGGTTGACGCGGCCGATGGCGATGCGGCCGACATAGTCGTTGTAGTCGATGGCGGCGACCTGGAACTGGAGCGGGCCTTCCCGATCCGCCTCGGGCGGGGGAATTTTCGTGATGATGGCGTCCAGGAGCGGGCGGACATCGGTCGACTTGTCGTCGATTTCCGCCTTGGCGATGCCCTGGCGGCCGCTGGCGTAGATGACGGGGAAGTCGAGCTGCTGTTCGGTGGCGTCCAGCTGCAGGAACAGTTCGAACACCTCGTCCAGCACTTCGTGCGGGCGGGCGCCGGGGCGGTCGATTTTGTTGATGACGACCAGCGGCTTCAAACCGGCCTGGAGCGCTTTCCGGAGCACGAACCGCGTCTGCGGCATGGGGCCGTCGAAGGCGTCGACCAGCAGGAGAACGCCGTCCGCCATGTTGAGGACGCGTTCGACCTCGCCGCCGAAATCGGCGTGGCCGGGGGTGTCGATGACGTTGATGCGGATGCCCTGGTAGTTGATGGCCGCGTTTTTCGAGAAAATGGTGATGCCGCGTTCGCGCTCGATGGCGTTCGAGTCCATGACGCATTCGGCCACGTCCTGGTTCTGGCGGAATACGTTGGTCTGCTTGAGAAGGGCGTCGACCAGAGTGGTTTTGCCGTGGTCGACGTGGGCGATGATGGCGATGTTCCTGAGGTTGTCAATGCGTTGTTTCATGTGATGTTATCCAGTTCCTATATTAAATTTTAGCACAGTGCCGATTAAACCGCCAATCGACACTGTGCTAAAATTAAAAAAATCCTGTGCCGCAAAAGTTCCGATTTTTGCAAAGTGGGCATTTGGCGGTTAAAATGCCCACTTTGCGAAACTTCGATTATCCCCGCGCCGAATCCGGCCCGGCCAAAAAATCCACGATATCGTCCAGGAGCTTTTCCCGGTCCGAATAATTCTCGGTCGGCGCGGGCAACGAGTCCCGGAACCACTGGCCGTAGCGCTTGATGGCGATGCGGCGATCGGCGATGATGGCGATGCCGCGATCGGTCCGCGAGCGGATGAGCCGGCCGAATCCCTGGCGGAAGCGGATGACGGCGGAGGGGAGGGAGTATTCCATGAAGGCGTTGCCGCCGTCCGATTCGACCTTTTCGCAGCGCGCCTCGATAATCGGATCGGTCTGCACGGCGAACGGCAGGCGGGCGATGGTCAGGCAGGACAAGGCGTCCCCCTGCACGTCCACGCCTTCCCAGAACGAATGGGTGCCCAGGAGGACGGAGCGGTTGCCGCGCTTGAACACGGCGGTGATGTTTTCCCGCGAGCCGCTCCGGCCCTGCGCGAGAAGGTTTATGCCGTCGCCGAGGAATTCCTTTTCGAGAATGTCGGCGACCCGCGACAGCATGTCGTAGCTGGTGAACAGGGCCATGCCGCGCCCTTCGGTGCGCCGGTAGACTTCGGACAAAAACACCGCGAGATCGGCGGCGTAATCGCCGTCCTTGCCGCCCGGCTCCGGCAGGAACACCGGCGCCGCCACCATGCACTGCTTTTTATAATCGTACGGCGTGCCGGCGTTGTAGGTCAGAATGCGGTCGGGCGGAATCATGGATATGCCCAGCCGCCGGGCCAGGAAGTCGAACCGGTTCTTCACCGTCAGGGTGGCCGAGCAGAAGACGACCGAGCGTTTCCGCTGGTACAACTGGTCGAAGAGGAGCGGCCCGACCTCGACCGGCGCCGCCACCGCCCGCACCATGCCGGTTTTCGAACCGGCGCGTTCGAGCCAGTAGACGTAGTCGGCGCTCGCCGCCTCGAGAATGAAGGTGGCGTCCTCGGTGATTTCCCTGAGCCACTGCACCGACGCCTCGAGTTCGCGGGCGAATTCGAGCTGGTACGGAACCGACCCTTCCTCGAGTTCCCGCATGAGGCCGATCAGGGCCTCGACGCCGTGCAGAACGCCGGCCAGCGCGGCGAACAGCGCGCGCTGCGTCTTCTCCACCGGCTGCCAAATTTCCTCGCGCTTGTCGTCGGCGCGGTAGCGGGACGAATCGCCGGCCTTTTTGGAGGCCAGCGCCGCGTCCAGCGCCTGGAAAAAGGCGGGCAGTTCGTCATGGGTGCGGACCGCCGCCTCGCGGACGCCGTCGATGTGCTTGAGGGCCAGTTCGGAAAAGTCCGGCAGGGTGGCGCCGACGGCGGCGAAGCATTTTTCCATGCTGGCGGTCAGGCCGGTCGATCCCTTGCGACCGGCGCGATGGAGGCGATTGACGGCGGTGATGATGCGGGTCTGGGTCAGTTCGACCGCCAGGTGGTTGGTGGCGGCGTCCTCCAGATTGTGGGCTTCGTCGAACACCAAATGGCGGTAGTCGGGAATGGCGGGGCTCCGCGATCCGAGTTCGGCGAAGACCAGCGAATGGTTCGCCACCACCAGATCGGCGTTCTGCGCCTCGGCCCGCGCCTTCCATAGAAAGCACTGGCGGAAACGCTTGCACGAGCGGCCGAGGCATTCGTCGCCGAGGGTGGACAATTTCGCCCACAGCGGCGCGAAGTGCGGCCGGCCGGCCACGATGTTTTCCGAAATGTCGCCGGTCTGCGTCCACACCGTCCACGGGATGATGTTGAGGAGCCGCATCCGATCCTCGCCGTCCAGCTCCGATTCCATCTGATCAAGGAGATAGAGAAGCTTCCGGATGCACAGGTAGTTGCGCCTCCCTTTGAGGAGCGCGGCCTTGAAATCGATGTCCAGCGCCTTCCTGACCAGCGGCAAATCCTTTTCGAACAATTGCGACTGGAGGTTTTTGGTGTTGGTCGACACCACGACCGGCGTGCGGTTGGCCACCGCGAACTTGAGGGCGGGCGCCAGGTAGGCGAGGCTTTTGCCGATGCCGGTGCCGGCCTCGACCATGAGGTGCTTGCCGTCGTTGAAAGCGTCGGCGACGTGCACCGCCATTTCCATCTGCCCCGCCCGGTTTTCGTAGCCGGGGAAGGCCTGCGCGAAGGCGCCGCCGGGGCTGAACCAATCCTTGACCCCCTTGGCGTCGATGGGGTCGAACTCGCCTTCGCCGTCGATGGGGGGGCGCATGGAAAAACTTTTCCGCGCCTTGAACAAACTGCACAGTTCGGTTTCGGCGCCGAGTTTTTCCGACAGTTTATCCGCCGACAGCCGGCTGAAAAAGTCGCGGTAGGGATGGCGCGGGTTCGCCTCGAGAAGGCGGTTCATCTCGCCGATGGCGGCCAGGGGGATTTCGTGCGCCTTTTCGAGAATGACGGTCCACAATTGCGCCAGCGTCTCGCAGTCGGCCAGCGCGCGGTGGGATTCCCGTTCCCGGCTGAAATGGAAAATCTCCGAGAGGACGGCCAGGCTGTGGCTCGGCAGGTCGGGGAAGCAGATGCGGGACAGCTCGACCGTGTCCAGCACCTGGTGGCGGAAGCGGTCCTTGGTGGCGATGCGGAGGAACTGGCGGTCGAAGGCGGCGTTGTGGGCGATGCACAGCGCGTTTTCCGGCAGGAATTCGAGGAAGCCCTCGAGGACGGAGGCGGCGTCGCGGGCCGTTTTCAGCATGTCCGGCGTGATGCCGGTGAGCTTGATGATGCCGGGCGACAGCGGCATGTCGGGATTGATCAGTTCGGAAAATTCGCCCGCCGGCGTGCCGTCCTCGATAATCAGCGCGCCGACCTCGATAATCCGATCCTTGTAGGGATCCGCCCCGGTCGTCTCCAGGTCTATCGCCACCACCACGGGATACATCAACCGCTCTCCTCAAAATTTAAGATTGTAGATTGTGGATTTAAGATTTGCTCGGTCATTAACGCTTATGCCGGGATAAATCTTAAATCCACAATCTACAATCTTAAATTATTTCAATCCGCCCATCTCGGCTGAATCTGCCAGCCGCCCCGGCCGTCGTCCTCGGGCACCACGGGCGTTTCGGCCATGATATCGTGCAATTCCTTCTCGATGTCCACCAGCACATCGTCGGTGCTGCCTTCGAAACGTTCGAGAAACTCTTCCGCGACGGCGCGGTAATCCTCGGCGCCGGCGCTTTTGGGATCGTATTCGTTGATCGGCACGCCCCGGCTCGGCGCCTCGGCCAGGCGGATGTTCCGCCGCACGGCGGTGGCGAACACCTTGCCGGGCAGGAATTTTTCCACTTCCTCCTTCACGTCCCGCGCCAGCATGGTTCGGCCGTCGAAGCGGCAGAACAAAACGCCGCCGACATCGAGGCCGGGATTGAGCGACTCGGCCACCAGCTTGACCGTGTGCAGCAACTGGCTGATGCCGCGAAGCGCCAGATACTCGGCCTCCATCGCCACCAGGACCACATCGGCGGTCGCCAGCCCCGACACGGTCAGCAGGCCGAGACTGGGCGGGCAATCCATCAAAATGTAATCGTACTGGTCCCGCACCTTCGCCAGCGCGTCCTTCAGGCGGGTATTCCTGTCCTCGATGTCGGCCAGCTCGATTTCGGCGCCGGACAGATCGAGGTTGGCGGGCAGCGCTTCCAGCCCGTGGACGCGGCGGATGGCCTGCCGGGGATCCAGCTTGTCGATAAGCACGTCGTAGACCGACTGCTCGGTGACGTTCGGGTCGAGGCCGATGTGATCCGACATGTTGCCCTGCGGATCGAGATCGACCAGAAGGACGCGCTTGTGGCGCTCGGCCGCCAGTATGGCGCCGAGATTGACGGTGGTGGTGGTTTTGCCCACCCCGCCCTTCTGGTTCATGATCGCCACGATTTTCGCCGCCACAGCGCCTCCGGGCACAATCCGCCTGATCGAAAAAACGTGACCCTCGAAGTCACGTTTCAGCGGAAAATTTGTTCATCGCCTCTTACGTCGGAAATTGATTATATATGGTACTCCGGGGGAATGCAAATAAAGAATGGCGGCGGGTAGCGGAATGGAAAATCTTGAAATGTCAAATTGGCATTTCAAGATCTGCGGGATGATACAGCAAGGAAAAACACTACAACATGCGACTTGAACTGAAGTTTTGCATATTTGTAATTTTTCCTCTCGGTATACCAAATCCACTTTGGTTTTCGGCAAACGTCATTCCGGCGGTAAAAACGGTCGCTACACCCCCAACGGGAGGTTGAGCCGGAACCCAGCGGGATTGACAAGGACGGCGTGAAAGCCCATCTCTACCGCGCGACCAAAATGCGTCTTGCACAACACCGGACATGAAGTCACAATCCGTGACTTCATGTTCGTGCCGGCGCCGCCTAGGCAAACACCGTCCGCGCCAACCCGTCCGCCACCCCCTCCATGTCCGAATCCGCCGCCAGCGCCACTTCGCGGGCGGGGAATTTCCGGAACCAGGTGTCCTGTTTCCGCAC
>JAVBRW010000211.1:0-10546 GCA_031547475.1 Planctomycetota bacterium | reverse complement strand
CTCGGCGTCAACCTCGACAATCTGTTGGTCAGCCAGCCCGATTCGGGCGAGCAGGCGCTGGAAATCTGCGAAATGCTGGTCAAGTCGTGCGCGGTCGACATCATTGTCATCGACTCGGTCGCGGCGCTCACGCCGAAGGCGGAACTGGACGGCGAGATGGGCCAGAGCCATGTCGGTTTGCAGGCCAGACTGATGAGCCAGGGCTTGCGCAAGCTGACCGGCATTGTCAAGAAGTCGAACACCTGCATTATTTTCATCAACCAGATCCGCATGAAAATCGGCCTTATGTTCGGCAATCCCGAAACCACCACCGGCGGCAACGCGCTGAAATTCTACGCATCGCTCCGCCTCGATATCCGCCGCGGCCAGCCGGTGAAGAAGGGCGACGAAATCATCGGCAGCGACACCAAGGTCAAGGTGGTGAAAAACAAGATGGCGCCTCCGTTCAAGGTGGCCGAGTTCCAGGTCATGTTCAACCAGGGCGTGAACCGGATAGGCGAGCTGATCGAGCTGGGGGTGAAGGAAAAGATTATCGAGAAGATGGGCAGCTGGCTGTCGTTCGGCGAGACCCGCATCGGCCAAGGGGCGGACAAGGCGGGACAGTTCCTCCGGGACAACCCGGACATCGCCGCCGAGATCGAAAATCTGGTGACGCAACGCCTGCTCGATCACACCATTCCGATGGAACCCTTGTCCGAGGCGGCGAAAGAGGACGGCGATGCGGTGGTGGTGCCGGCGGACATGGCGCCGGCGGAGGATGAAGAGATGCTCGAGGTTGTGGCATGAGCAACGACATTTTGGTCAAGGCGTTGCGGCTGCTGCAGAACAGCGACACCTGCGTGGTGGGATCGATGGATCGCTACGGCTACCCCGCCATGCGCGCCATGTTGAACCGGAGGGAGCACGAAGGCATGAAAACGGTTTGTTTCACCACCAATGTTTCTTCCCGGCATGTAACGGAATTTCGGCAGAACGATCGGGCGTCGGTGTATTTTTACGATCCGCAGGTTTTTCAGGGATTGTTGTTGAAAGGCACGATGGTCGTGTCGACGGATCAGGATCTGCGCAATCAACTGTGGCGCGACGGTGACAACGTCTATTACAAACTGGGGCCGACCGATCCCGATTATTGCGTCATGTTGTTCACCGCGAGCAATGGACGGTGGTACGAGAATCTGACCCACCACGATTTCGCGTTGTAATAGTATACGGTATTTCTTCCCCCGGCGGCGCGCCTCTGATCCCATCCCCCTGGCGCGCCGCGTTTTTTATGAGCTTATATCAAATCCACCAGCACGGAGTCGAGGACGGGCTGATATTTCCTCCCCACCCGCACCTTGGACACAACTCCGCCGTCTTCGACATATTCCAACAACCCGCGTTCCACCATATCGGGAAATACGTTCCGGTACAAATCCAGCAAATCATAGCCGGTCCGTTCAAAAAATTCCCGGCAATCTATCCCTTCCGCCAACCTGAGCCAGAACACCGCGCACTCCCGCGCCTTGTCCTCGAATTCGAGCTGTTCCGAAAACACTTCCAACAACTTCTCTTCCCGGCCAGCCTGGATATATTCGCTCACATTATGGCAATTCGCAAACCGCCTGCTGCGGATATGCGAATGCGCCGCCACCCCGATGCCAAGGTAATCCTTCCCTTTCCAGGTATCGACATTGTGCTGGCAACGGAATCCCGGTTTGGCGAAATTGCTTGTTTCATAATGCTCAAATCCCGCTTCCGTCAACCTTTCGTCGGCGATATCCCAGAACCGCCGCACTTCCCCATCCTCTTTTTCTTGCACACCGAGAAGCGTCATCACTTCATAAAACGAGCTCTCCTCCTCGAGAATGAGATTATAACACGAAATATGATTCGCTCCCAATTCGACCGCGGTTCGCAAATCCTCCCGCAAGCACTCCTCCGTCTGCTCCGGCCATGCGGTTATCAAATCGATATTGATTGAAGCGAATCCCATTCCCGCCGCCAGCTCGATTTTTTCCCTCGCCGCCGCCGCACCATGTCGGCGCCCCAACATCGCCAGGCCTTCCGGCGAAAATGTTTGCACTCCGAACGAGCACCGGGTAATCCCCCGATCCCGGAGCAACCGCAATTTATCCGCATCCACGCTGTCCGGATTCATTTCGCAGGTCGCTTCCGCCCCGTTTTCCGGGATGGGGAGTATGGACAGCAACTTATCCAGTTGACGGACAGTCAGACAGGACGGCGTGCCGCCGCCGATAAACAGGTTTACCGGTTTTCGCCCTTCAAAACAGGCGGAACGGAGCGACAGTTCGACAGCAAGCGCGTCGATATAGGCATCGGTCGCCTCCGCATTGTAAATATTGCTGACAAATGCGCAGTATGCGCAACGGGACAGGCAAAAAGGGATATGGACATACAATCCGGGGGGAGGATGCAGCGGGTAATTCGGAACTGGCGGTGGCGGCGGGATTAAAAACACGCCCATAGGTTTCTACTCACATTGACGCCTTTCCCAATTTATACACTATCCGCAACAACGGAATGGAAACCTGCCAAATATCGCGCAAATCCTTGAGAATCGCGTCCTGGTGAAATTGGCGGATTTCCTGGAGCAGGGACGAACTGTAAATTTCGATGGTCAGCACCCCGTTTTTGAAAGCATACACGCCGCTTTCCGCTGCGATTTCCCCGCCGACTGCATGAGTCCAGGCGGATTGGATGCATTGGAGATCAAGGCCAAGGCTGCGGCCGGATTTTTTCGCATCCTGTTTGATAAAGGCGGAAATCTTCTTCGGCTCAACCCGCCGGCGAATTATGGTGCCGCCGTCGCCTTCCTTGTCGTAACGAGAAGCTATCCACGGTTGCCGCTTGGGATCGCTCGATTCTTTCCTCCGGCGCTCGACTTCGGTGAACCATTGGCGCCATTCCGCATCGGGTTCGTCACGGGCCAGGCGCGCCGGCGACGGTTTTCTCGGCGCCGCCGGCTTTTTCGCGCTCATTCCCGCTTCCGCGCCCGCTTTCAGCCGTGCCACGCGATCACCGGTTTATCGGCATGATGACATACATGAAATCGCCGCTGTCAATGCGTGCGGGATTGTCGCAATCCTGGTATTGGATGGTCACCTTGTCTTCGGCAAGATTTTTCAATACATCGATAAGGAACACGTAATTGAATTTGACTTCCAGATCCGGCCCGGTCACTTCGGCGTCCAGATTGAGGTTCGCTTCGCCATTTTCGCTGGTCGAGGAGATGGCCAGGCCGCCGGCGGTGGCGGTGAACAAAACGGATTTGGATTCGTCCGACGCCAGCAAGCCGACATTGTGAAGCGCCCGCAACAGATCGTCCCGGCCGACAACAATGGCCGTGTCGCTTTTCGGCGGAATGACGTCGTGGTAGCGGGGGAACATGCCTTCGACTTTCCGGATAATCAGGATCGCGTTCGACGTGCGGGCCAGCATTTCGTTGGCCGTCATGTTGATTTCCACCACATCCTTGCCGACGGCGAGGCGGGATAGCGTGTTCATGCCTTTAATCAGGATAATGCCGTCGCAGGCCGCGTTGTCGGGGTTCCGCACTTTTTTCTTGACCAGGGACAAGCGGTGGGTATCGGACGCGACAAACTCGGCGTTGCCTTCACCGATATTGACATAGATGCCGTTCAGGGCGTAGCGCGTATCGCCCTTGGCGGTGGCGAATACGGTTTTCTGCACCGCATCGGCAAAATCGTCGCCATGGATAAAGATGGCGCCGTCCGTCTTGAAATCGGGAACGCTGGGATAGTCGGTGGTTTCGAGGCCGGGAATCTGAAACCGCCCCTGCTTTGTCCTGATTTCGGCCCGGTTATCCTGGATGGAAAGGCGGATATCGTCGCCGGTGGCGCCTTTGACCAAAGCGTTCAAACGGGAGGCGGGCAGAAGGACGGAGCACGGTTCCTGCATCTCCATCACTTCCAGATTCATCTTGAGGCCGATTTCCAGATCGGTGGCGACGAGGGTGATGGAATTGTCCGCATTGCCGATAAGCATGAGGTTTTGCAATACCGGCCTGGCCGAGCGTTCGGGGACGACGGTATTGACGAGAGACAATGCTTCGGAAAAAAGCGATTTATTTATGGAGAATTCCATATATAATACCTTAAGCTGGACAAGGGAAAAAACGGCGAAGCCCGGGCGGACAGATTTACCTCTGCCACTGCTATGATAATTGAGGAACGGACAAAGTAAAGTTTTTTTCAAGGGAAAAGGCGAAGTTTCGCGGAAAGGATGCGGGTGCGGTTTGCCGGAAGACAGCCTTCTTTTTTACTGTTATACTAATTAGAAAATACTATAACAATAATGGATTCGAAAAATGTCGATTCATAGGGAAAGGGAACAATTGTAACGGGTAAGGAAAAAGGTACCGTGATGGGTTAGGGTTGGGGAATAGTGGGGAAAATGTTTATTTCCGACGGACCGGCCGAGAGAATTCGACAGAAGAGTGCTTTCGGGCCGAACAAAACGACACGTATTCAACACGACAACGGCGAAATGTTGAATTGATGTTCAAGTGTTCCACGTGAAACAATTATCAGGCGATCCTATAATATTTTTTCCATTGTTCCACGTGAAACCTCGATTATATATCCTCTTGGTTTACTTGAGAATAAAGATTGCGGAGCATTACTATGTTGAAGCGCGTTCTTATTTGTGCATTCGCTTGTGCCGTTTGGACTGTCATGCCCATGGTCGCGGGCGAGCGATCCTTTTCCTGGACGCCCGCGCCCGCCCGGGGCGATAACATAGGTATCAATCTCAATTCGTATGCGTTGGGAAAATACCTGAATGCCTGCCAAATCAACCGGCCGGAAATACTGAACGAGACCAAGGCAAAGTTGGAAAACGGCGAATACTACCGGAAACGCACCAAGGATCAGCGCGGCAAAAACGCCACCGTTACCATCTATGTCGATAACGATTATATGCTCCATATCACCACCTGGCGCGACGAGCCCTGCCCCACCTGTAACGGAACCGGCAAACGCGCTGCGCCTTTCGATAAAGTTTCCTCCCAAGTCAGTGTGCAATTCCGCTGTCTCGAATGCGATGGCGAAGGCGTTTTGAAAAACCATATGACGGAAAAGTATTTTCTCCTGAGCGCCGAGGATTTCGAAAATCCGCAGGAAGGGAGGCAGGTATTCAGCAACCGCGCCTATGCCGAAGCTCCGGAAGGTGCGGAAATGTGGGTCGAACGCCTGGTTTCCAAAGATCCGGTCGAACGATTGCGCGCTTGCGAATGGCTGGACCGGAATTACGTCCGTGAAGGGGCGTTTTTCCAGGATATCATGCCTATGCTGAAAAAAGCGCGCTACTACGATTCCAACGAAAAGAAACGGATAATGGTCTGGCAGTTCTGGGCCGGAAAGGATATGCCAAATGAAAAGAACCGGGCGTATTATCGGATCTATGCCGATACCAAATCCGGGAAGATAACGAAAAAAGGGTTTTACGGGGGAAATTGACCATAGGCATAACAACGCAAGGAGAAGGCATGTACGCACTGGCGATAAACGGCAGCCCCAGAAAGGACGGCAACACGCACTTGCTCTTGGGTAAAGTGCTCGAACCGCTGGACAACGCCGGCTGGGAAACGGAAATCTACCAGTTGGGCGGCAAGCTGGTCCACGGCTGCACAGCCTGCTGGAAGTGCTGGGACATGAAAAACAAGCAGTGCGTCATATCGAATGATTGCATCAACGAGATTATCGGAAAAATGGTCAAGGCCGACGCCATTATTATCGGCACTCCCACCTATTTCGCCAATCCGACCGCCGAGGTGAAAGCGCTTCTGGATCGCTCCGGCTTCGTCGCCGGCGCCAACAACGACATGTTCAAAGGCAAAATCGGCGTCGCGGTGGCGGCGGTCCGGCGCGGCGGCGCCGTCAACGCGGTGGAAGCGATTATGCGCATGTACCTGATCCGCGGCATGGTCATCCCGGGTTCGACCTACTGGAATATGGGGTATGGGCTTGAAAAAGGCGAATGCGCCAACGATGAGGAAGGGTTGGAGAATATGAAAAACCTGGGCGAGACGGTTGCCCTTCTCGGCAAGGCGTTGGCGCCGTACAAGGCGGAATGGCCGGGATAGAGACGCGAATTGCCTATTAGCTGAGGAGGATACCATTATGTCCGTCACTACAGATTTAAAACCGTTTCCCGTGGTGAATGGAAAATATCTGTTTTGGTTTACCCCCGCCGATGAGGGTGGTTTTACCGTGACTTGTCAAAATGTATCAGGCGTCAATGCTGAAGGCGATACATTCGAGGACGCTCTTGCTCATGCGATAAGCATGGCAGCTTTCGTGGAAAAATGCCAAGCAGAAATTGCCAAGGAAAAACCAAGCGGTCGCAAACCTGCGAAACAGGTCAAGAAATGAACTGCCATGAAAAAACAAAGACTCGATAAGCATCTGAAAAATTATGCATGTTATTTGGATCGGCAGGGAGAGCACGAATATTGGCGTAGCGCCGACGGCATCCATGGCGCAGGTGTTCCGCGGCATAAGGAAATCAAGACAGGAACAGTTCGATCAATCTGTCGCGATCTAGGCATTCCTATCCCGGCGGAAAAATAAACATGGGGCAAATCTCAGTATTTTAAGTGGAAATAAAGCCACATTTGTATTAAAATATCCTTTTCCCAACCGCCATCCGGCCCGGCCGGATAGCGGCATTATTTATTTTGTGTCGCATACATAAACGCCTTGTCAGGCGCGCCGCACCGCTTTGGTGAAGGGAGTGGGAACAGACATGAACAAACTTTGGCAAGCCAAAATTACCGGCACCGGCAGCTATCTTCCGGAAAAACGCATAACCAACAGCGATCTCGAAAAAATGGTCGATACCAACGACGAATGGATTCGACAGCGGACCGGTATTGTTGAACGACGCATGGCGGCTCCCGACCAGGCGACCAGCGATCTCGCGCTCGAAGCGAGCAAAATCGCCATTGCCGACGCCGGCCTCCAGCCGGCGGATATCGATCAGATCATTGTCGCCACCGTGACGCCGGACACCATTTTCCCGGCCACCGCCTGCCGTTTGCAGGACATGCTTGGCTGCCGCCAGATCCCCGCGTTCGATCTGTCCGCTGCCTGCTCCGGCTTCATCTATGCCCTGGCGGTCGCCCGCACCACCATCGCCGCCGGCGTGGCCAAACATATTCTGGTGGTGGGGGCCGAGTGCCTGACCCGCTTCACCGATTATAAAGAGCGCGGCACCTGCATCCTGTTCGGCGACGGCGCCGGCGCCATTGTGTTGTCGCGAACCGAATCGGAACAGTCCGGCGTCATCGACACCTATCTGGCATCCGACGGCTCGGGCGCGGATCTGATGATTCTTCCCGGCATCGGCTCCCGCAATCCGCCGACCGAACAGACCGTGGCGGAGGGGTTGCAGTTCATCCGCATGAACGGCCGCGCCGTCTACAAGCATGCCATCGGGAAAATCGTCAGCCTGGTCAACGAATCGCTCCAGCGCTGCAACCTGACGCACGACGACATCAATTTGATCATTCCCCACCAGATGAACGCCCGCATCATCGAAAGCGCGGCCAAGCATCTCGAAGTTCCGGCGGAAAAGGTGTATGTCAATATCGACCGCTACGGCAACACGTCCGCCGCCACCATCCCCATCGCCATCGACGAAGCGTTCCGCGAAGGCAGGATAAAAACCGGGGATTTGATTGTTCTGGTCGCGTTCGGCGGCGGCATGACCTGGGCGTCGGCATTGCTACGGTGGTAGAAAATCGGAGTCTCTATGGCTGTCAAAACCGAATTCGACGGCGAGGTGGGAAAGATGGAACTATCGGCGCTTCTCCGCCTGATGGGCGAAAAGGTCGATCCCGCCCTGCTGGAGCTTATGCTCAAGCAGGGGGCGACGTTTTTGCAGACGGTCGGCTCGTCCGAACAGGCTCCGGAGATGAAAGCCAACCCGCATTGGCAGTACGATGTGATCGGCGAGGAAATTCCCGACGGCGCCTCCATCCTCGATCTAGGCTGCGGCCAGGGCAACCTGCTCGGCTGGCTGTCGGGCGAAAAAAGGGCCAAGGTCCAGGGGGTGGAACTCGACGCCGACAATGTGGCGGTCTGCGTGGAAAAAGGCATTCCCGTCATCCAAACCGATCTTGACAACGGGCTCAAGGTTTTTCCGGACAAGAGTTTTGATTACATTATTCTCGAGGAAACGCTCCAGACCTTGCGCCGCCCCGACGTCATCATCGCCGAAATGCGCCGGGTGGGCCGGCGCGGCATTGTCAGTTTTCCGAATTTCGGCTACTGGCGGGTGCGGCTCGATCTGGCCGTCCGCGGGCGCATGCCGGTCACCAGTTGGCTGCCCCACCGCTGGTACCGGACGCCGAACATCCATTTGTTTTCCATCCGCGACTTCATCGACTACGCGGAAGAGATTGACATGAAACTGATCCGCATCCAAGTGCTGGACAACGGCATCGGCCGCCCGTTCCGCAAGGGCGATAATTTGTATGCCGAGGAAGCGGTTGTATTCTTTGAATAACTGAAATGAAGGGACCGCATGCGCATCTATTTCGCCGCATCATTGTTCACCCAAATCGAGCGCAAATGGAACCGCATGATGGCGGAAGCGCTCCAGCGCCTCATGCCCGATCTGGATATTGTCATGCCGCAGGATTTCAAGACGGCGGGCAAATACAACGATGAGCGCCATTACGGCGCACTGTTCCGCATGTGTGTCGACGGAGTCGATTCGTCCGACGCCGTCCTGGCCATTCTCGACGGGACGGACGTTGATTCGGGCGTGTCGTGGGAAATGGGCTACGCCTATGCCCGGGGAAAACCGGTGGTCGGCGTCAGGACCGATTTCCGCCCCGGCGCCGAACATGGCGTCAATATCATGCTGTCGCGTTCGTGCCGTTACCTGATCCGGGAATTTTCGTTCCAGGAAGATGTCGATGTACTGGCCAAGGATATTGCTAGAAGGCTGAAGAAACTATGGAAGTAAGCGAAATCAGGGATTTGATCGCCGATGCGGCGCAGCGGGTCGAAGCGCTCCACAAATCGCTCGACGCCGACACCAAGGCAACCCGTCTGGCCGAAATAGAACAGCGCATGGCGTCGGCCGATTTCTGGAACAATCAGGAAACCGCGCTCCGCGACGTCGAGGAACTGAAAAGCGTCAAAGCCATTCTCGAACCGCTCCGCGATGTCGAGAAACGTTCGGCCGACTGCCGCGACCTGTTCGAAATGGTCGAAGCGGACGGCGACGCCGCCGGCATGGCGGAAGTGGCGGCCGATACGGAAAAGCTTCAGGAAGATTTGCAATCCTTGGAACTCATGGCTCTTCTCTCCCAGCCGCATGATCGCGAACCCTGCTTTTTCTCCATCCACACCGGCGCCGGCGGCGCCGACGCGTGCGAATGGGCGGAAATGCTCATGCGCATGTATCTCCGCTATTTCGAGCGGAGAGGGTGGAAAGTGCAGGAGCTTGACTTCCAGCCGGGCGAAGAGGCAGGCATCAAGGGCGTGGAGCTCCGCATCACCGGGCCTTTCGCTTTTGGCTACTTGCGGGGCGAAATGGGCGTGCACCGCCTGGTCCGCATCAGCCCGTTCTCCGGCAAGCGCGAAACCAGCTTCGCCGCCGTGGATGTGGTGCCGGACTACCAGGAAGAGATCAACATTGTCATTGACGACAAGGATCTCAAAATCGACACCTACCGCGCCGGCGGCAAGGGCGGCCAGCACGTCAACAAGACCGACTCCGCCGTCCGCATCACTCACCTGCCCTCCGGCATTGTGGTGGCGGTGCAGAACGAGCGTTCGCAGCACAGCAACAAAGACATGGCGATGAAAATCCTCAAGTCCCGCCTCAAGCAGCGGGAAGAGGCCGCCCGCGCCGCCGAGGCCAGCGCCAGGAATGCCGGCAAGATGGAAAACGCCTGGGGAAGCCAGATCAGGAATTATGTCATGAACCCGTACCAGTTGGTCAAGGATGTCCGGACCGGCACGGAAACGGGCGACATCAACAAGGTTTTGGACGGGGATTTGGATTATTTCATAGACGCCTACTTGCGTTGGGCGGTGGAAAGCTGAACGAAAGGACTGTGCATGAACGAATTCGTCTCGAAAATTGATCCCGAAGTTGCCGCCGTCCTCGACGCCGAGCTCAGGCGCCAGCGGAACGGCATCGAGCTTATCGCTTCCGAAAACTTCACCTCGCCGGCCGTTCTCCAGGCGCAGGGTTCGTGCCTGACCAACAAGTATGCCGAAGGCTATCCCGGCCGCCGCTATTACGGCGGTTGCGAAGAAGTGGACAAGGTCGAACGCCTCGCCATCGAACGGGTGAAGGCATTGTTCGGCGCCGATCACGCCAACGTCCAGCCCCACGCCGGCGCCCAGGCCAACCTTGCCGCCTATTTCGCCCTCGTCGCGCCCGGCGACAAGGTGTTGGGGATGGATCTGACCCACGGCGGGCATTTGACCCACGGCTACAAGCTGAACTTTTCCGGCCGCCTGTACCAAGTCGCCTCCTACGGCGTGTCGAAGGAGACGGA
>JAVBRW010000002.1:0-6988 GCA_031547475.1 Planctomycetota bacterium | reverse complement strand
CGTCCATGCCTGGCTCCTGCTCCGGCCGATTTGTGTTTTCCAGAGTTATGCAAAGTTGGATTCAACTACGATACAATAAGATAAAACGCCACAACACCGTCATCCCGGCGGTAGAAACCTCCAACCGGGGCAAAAACGCGTTAAAGCCGGGACCCAATTTGTTGTCGCCCGCTACAATACGTTTTGCCTTGTCGTAGCGTATTGGACGGGCTACAGCATAGGCTTCGCAAATTGGGTCCCGGCTTTAATTTGTTCGGGGTGCGGCATGCGCTTCCCCGCCGGGATGACGAATGTTGGATTGTTTTTCCTTGTTGTACCGATGTTGAATACCCGTTTGCAAAACTCCACTTTTTACTTGAACACCGGCTTCTGCCAGTCGATCACCTTCTCGATATCCTCGTCGACGTTCGACTTGTCGATGACCACGCCGGGCGTATAGATGACTTTCGGCACTTCCTGCCCGCCCAGGCGGCGGACCATCATCTCGATGCCGATCTGGGAAATGTACTTGGGCATGTTGTCGACCGTGCCGGACAGTTCGCCCGCGCGGATGGACGAGTGGGCCTCGCTGGTGCCGTCGGTGCCGAGGAGATAGACTTTCCCGAGCTTGCCGGCCGACTTGATCGATTCGATGGCGCCCATGGCCATGGTGTCGTTGTTGCAGTAGATGCCCTTCAGGTTGGGGTGTTTCTTCAAGAGCACGTCGGCCACGTCCTTGGCCTTCATGCGGTCCCAGTTGCCGTTCTGCACATCCACCACCTTGACCTTCGGATTGTTCTTCTCGAACCACTTGGTGAAGCCTTCGGTGCGCGAACGGGCGGAAGAGCTGCTCATCATGCCGGTGATGATCGCCACTTCGCCCTCGCCTATGCGCTTGCTGATCCATTCGGCCGCCAGTTCGCCCGCCCGCCAGTGGCGCGCGCCGACCGAGACTTCGATCTGCGGCATGAAGGTGCTGTTGATCATGATGAGCGGGATCTTGTTTTCATGGGCGCGCTCGACCGCCGGCAGCAGGTTGCCGTCGGAGATGGGGGAGGTGAGGATGCCGTCGTAGCCGCGCTTGACCATGTCGTTCATCAGCGCCAATTGGCCGTGTTCGTCGACCTCGCCCTGTGCCGCCCGAACGTCGATGGAGATGTCGATGCCGGCCGCCTTCATGTTCGCCACGGCGATTTCCGAGCCGTCGCGGATCAGGCGCCAGAACTCGTTCTCGAAGGCTTTGCAGCAGAAGCCCAGCTTGATCGGCTTGGTCGGTTTGGGAATGGGGCCGAGGCGCGCCTTGAGCTGGTTGTAATACTCCGCCTTGTCGTAGAAATCCTGGCCCTGCTTTGCCACATCGGCCGACGGGGCGTCGCCGTAGTCGACGGCCGGGACGGTCGCGGCGGACAGGTACACGGCCCAAGCCGCCAGCGCTATGCCAATGCCCAGATGCCTTCTCATTCGCGTTCTCCTTTCGCCGGGTTTGGAAAAGATCCGTTCGTCGTGTTTTTTCCGCGCCCGCCTATGATTCCGTCCCGCCTCGGGGCCGCCGATTCCGCATCGGCGATCCGCCCGTCGGCGGAAAAAAACTTGAAGCGGGGATCAATGCTTCAGCGCAGATTGCCCAAAATCTGCAGCGTTTCCTCGAGGGTGGGAAGCGAGGGCTGCGCCCCCTTCCTGGTGGTCGCAAGGGCGGACGCGACGCTGGCGAAGCGGAGCGCGTATTCGAACCCCTCGTTCCGGCTGAGGACCGAAGCCAGGGCGCCGTGGAACGCGTCCCCGGCGGCGGTGGTGTCGACCGACTCGACCCGGTGGGGCGGGATGTGGACCGGCTTGCCGCCGATATGGGTGACGCTGCCCTGCCCGCCCAGGGTGACGACCGCCTGCCTGAACCCCATTTTTTTGAGTGCCTCCAGGGCGGTCATGGCGGTCTCGACGCCGGTCACGGCGATGCCGGTCAGCGCTTCGGCCTCGGTTTCGTTCGGCTTGACGATATCGACCAGCGCGGGGATGTGGGACGGAATCGCCTTCGGCGGCGGCGCGGTGTCCAGCATGACGAAGGCGCCCCGCGCTTTCGCAACCTCGATGGCGGCATACACCGTCGCCTCGCCCGACTCCATGGTGGAGAGAAGAATATCGCCGCGGTTGAACACCTGCGGATTGGCGCGCACCTCGTCCGGGGTGAGGCAACGGTTGGCCCCGGGGAAGAAGCACAGGGCGTTCTGGCCCGAATCCTCGACAAAGATCATGGCGATGCCGGTGCCGGAGGCTTTGGTGCGGGAGACGTTGTCCATGTTGACGCCCACCGCGAGCATCGCCTGCAGCAGCCGATCGCCGTAGGCGTCGTTCCCGAGCTTGCCGAAGAAGTGGGTGTCGGCCCGCATTCGGGCGACGGCGTAGGCCTGGTTGCCGCCCTTGCCGCCGGGGATTTCGTGGAAGTTGTCGGTGACGATGGACTCGCCCGGCCGGGGCAGCCGTTCGGTGAACATGACAAGATCCATGTTGATGCCGCCCATGCACACCACGCGTCCGGAAAAACGGAAGTCGCTCATTGTCCTGCCCCTTTTCAGCCGCGGATCGCCCTCATCTCGTCCATGAACGCTTTGGCGCGCGCCCCCTCCACCGGCTTTTTCCAGTCGTTGTCCTTTTTGAAATAGCTGCCGACGATGGCGCCGTCGGCGATGCCCATCAACTCGCGGGCGTTCTCTTTCGTGATGCCGCTCCCGAGCAGGACGGGAAGGGAGACGCAATCCATGCACTTTTTGATGTTTTCCGCGTTCGGCGCCTTCCCCGTCTCGAAGCCGGTGACGATGAGCGCGTCGGCGCCCTGGATCTCCGCGTCCCGGGCCTGTTCGAAGACCGGGCGGTCGGAGATGATGAAATGGCTGCCGTGCTTGACGTTGACATCGCACATGAACATGACGTCGGTCGCTTCCAGCGCTTTCCGGTAGCGGGCCAGCTTGGCGGCGACGCTTTCGACATAGCCGACCTGGGAAATGTAGGCGTTCACCCATTCGAACACCCGTATCCAGCGGGCGCCGCCCGTCACCGCCGCCGCCAGCGCCTGCACGCCGCCGTTCAGGTGGCAGTTGACGCCGACGGGAATGGCCACGGCTTCGCGCACCTTGGCCGTCGCCACCGCCAGGGCGGCCGTGACTTCGTGGCCCACCTCGTCCCCTTTCTGGTAGGGGTAGTCCCAAATGTTCTCCACCTGCAAACCGTCGACTCCGGCGTCGGCCAGGATCTTCGCCTCCTCGACGGCGATGGCGAGGATTTTGGCGAAATCGCAGGTTTTCCGGTCATAGAGGGGGGAACCCGGGAGCGGCCGCAGGTGCACCATGGCGATGATCGGTTTCGGTTTGGAAAATATCGCTTTCAGTTCCAGAGTCATGTTCGGATTCCTTTCAATCTGGGTACAATGGTCGATGGCTTCGAGGGAACGGCTTCGAAGGAAGGGCGCCGGGCGGACGAATGCGGAAAAAACGCTGTGTCAGAAGTCCACGCCCGAAACGAGAATGATATTGGCGAAGGGGGTGAATTCGCCCGTTTTCACGAACGCTTTCACTTCGCGCCCCTCGAGCGGGCCGTAGAGGAACAAATGCTTGAAATCGGCGTGCGGCATGTTTTCTTCGACAATAGCGTTGCCCTTGTTCTTTTTCGCGGCCAGGAGCGCGGTGAATTCGCGATAGACGGCGGGGGATTGGCTTTTGGTCTCGTTGGCGACAATCACCTTTTCAACTTCCAATTCCTCGAGGACGGCGCGGAGGACATCCATCACAGACGGAATGCCCCTGCTCACCGAAAGATCGATGCAGGCGGTGCGGCCGTGGCTCGGGAAGGGGCAGCCGCGATCGCCGATGGCAAGCATGTCGCCGTGCCCCATACAGGCGATAATCCGCAACAGTTCCGAATGCAGCAGTCCTTTGGTCTTCATCTTTGCTGTTTCTCCGAAAATTTTGCGAACATAGTTAACCGTTTAACTGAAAGATTATCCGGAAACCCGGAACACTTGCGACTGATGCTTTTACAGTTCGATCGAAAAGTTGATCAACCGATTTTACGAATTTCTTCATTCAACCGCTTCACCGGACTGCGCAAAAAAATGGTCGACGCCCGCACCACCAGCCGCGTCTCCATCACCACCTGCCGCTCCACCTGTTTCACTCCGGACATCAGATCGTGAAGCATGTCGAAGGCGATGACGCCGGCCTTGAATTTCGGCGCGTCGATGGTGGTCAGCGCGGGCGATACGAGGGTGGAGAAATAGACGTTGTCGAATCCGGCTATGGCGATGTCCTGCGGAATGCACACGCCTTTTTCCCTGGCGCATTCCAGCGCGCCCCACGCCATGATGTCGGAGCAGAGGAACACGGCGGTCGGCACCGATTTTCTCGCCAGCATTTTTTTCATCAGCGAATAGCCGTCCTCGAAGCAGAACTCGCCCACATAGACGACGATATCGCGCTTGGCCACGCCGGCCCGGCGCAGTTCGCCGCAAAAGCCGTCCAGGCGCGTCCTGGCGTTGGGCACCGTTTCCACCGGGCCGGCCATGCAGGCGAAGCGGGTATGCCCCACCTCGAGAAAATGCCGCGCCAGCTGCTGGCAGCCGGTAAGGTTGTTCGAACGCACGCATCCCATGAGGCCGGGCGTGTCTATGGGCCGGTCCACCACGACATGCGGCAGCGCGGCGCAGGCGTGAAGCTCTCCGTCTTCCATGCGCGGCGCGATGTTGATGATGCCGTCGACATTCTGGCTTTCGAAAGCCGCCAGTGCCGAACGTTCGACCTCGACATCGCCGTTGGTGTTGCTCAGGAAGAACTGGCAGCCTTTTTTCTTGGCGACGCTTTCCACCCCTTTGACGATTTCGGCGAAGAACGGGTTGCCGATGTCGGGCGCGAGAATGCCGATATTGTTGGTTTTTTTCACCTTGAGGCTGCGGGCGATCATGTTGGGCCGGTAGTTGAGCTTCCGCATCGCCTGCATCACCTTTTGGGTGACTTCCGGGCCGACGTGTTTTTTCCGCGTTATAACGTTCGATATCGTGGCTATGGACACTCCCGAAACCTTTGCCACGTCTTTGATGGTGATTGCCATAATGGTTCCGAATAGGGAGAACAGCCTAGACTCTGTATGAGTGTTGTGACTAGACACATACATCCCGGGAATAGGGAGACAAGAACAGTCAAAGGAAGAAAAACGTTTAACCAGCCTAATATAAAAAAAGACCAAGCATGGCGGTATTTTTACTTTACGTTACGGAAACCCGGTAGTCAAGCGGGGTATCCAAAAAAAGTTGCGGATGATTGGCGATCCAGGCCAGGACGCGGCGGCGCCGGCCTTTGGCAGCCTTGTCGAAGCGGCGGACATGGAACGATCCTAAGTTTTATGCATGCCCGCGTATCTTGTTGACCGGCCAGGTCACCGGCCTTCCCGACAGCACCTCGTCTATGGATTGCGCCGCGTGCATGCCCATGGCGTCCATCGACTCGGTGGTGAAGGAGGCGGTGTGGGGCAGCAGCACGACATTGTCCATGGCGAGAAGCGGGTTGTCCGGCTTCGGCGGTTCGCTCTCGAGGACGTCGAGGGCGGCGCCGGCGATCCGGCCGTCCGCCAGCGCAGCAATAAGGTCGGGCTCGTTCACCACGTCGCCCCGGGCGCAATTGACAAAGAAGGCGGTCTTCTTCATTTTGGCGAAGAGGGAACGGTTGATCGAGCCCCTTGTTTCGGGAGTGGAAGGCGTGTGGAGCGAAATAAAATCGGCCGTGGCGAACAGCTCCTCCAGGCTCGCCGCCCGCGCTATGCCGGCCGGATGCTTGTCGGCCGGCAGGTAGGGATCGTGGGCGACGACCTTCATGCCGAAGCCGTCCATCGCCTTCTTCGCCACGAGGCGGCCGATGTTGCCGAGGCCGACCAGCCCGAGCGTTTTACCGGAGACTTCCACCGATATGTGCCGGTAGTCGCGCCTCGACTTGTTCCAGTCGTGGGCGCGCACCCGCTTGTCCATGTAGCCGATCTGCTTGGCGCAGGCGAGCAGGAGGGCGACGGTGTGCTCGGCGACGGCATTGGTGAGGGCGAAGGGGGTGTTGGTGATCTGCACCCCGAGTTCCGTGGCCGCCTCGAGATCGATGGCGTCGTAGCCGACCCCGAAGCGGGCGATAACCTTCAGCTTTTTCCCCGCCTCGAGAATGCGGCGGCTGTAGCGTTCGGCGCTGGCCAGCACCGCGTCGGCGTCGGCGATGTCGCGGAGCAGGGACGCCTCGTCGTTGCCGGCGCCCATAACCACCTCGTAGCCGCGATCCTTCAGGAACGCCTTGCCGAGCTGGGCGATGTCGTTGGGGAAAAGCACCTTGAATGACATGCGAGTATTCCTTCTAAAATGACGCCGGTGCCTGGCGGGCTGTTTTTCCGCGGCGGCGCCGCCTACTTCGAGGCTTCGCCGACCTTCGCCAGTATGTTGTCCACCAATTCGTCGCCGAGGTTCTTGCGGACCATATCATACACCACGCCCGCCTTGTCGCGAAACTCTTTCAACGTCTCGGGCGAAAGGGTGATGATTTCGCAGCCCGCCTTGACGCAGGCGTCCTTGTAGCCCTTGATGCTTTCGTCCGCCTTGCCGTTGGCGTAGGCGAGGGCTTCGGCCGCACATTCGTCAATCAGCGCCCGGACGTTTTCCGGCAGACCCTGATAGAGTTCGTTGTTGACGAAGAAGGTGGTGATATGGCCGAGGTGGTTGGTCTCGACGATGTATTTCTGGACTTCCTGCAGGTTGTTTCCGACGATGTTCATGTAGGGGTTTTCCTGGCCGTCGATGGTTCCCTGCTGCAGCCCCATGAAAATTTCGCTGAAATCCATGGCGACCGGATTGGCGCCGAGAGCCTTCCAGTACGCGACATGGTAGCGTTTGTGTTCGGAAAATTTTCATTTAGTCAAATAAGCTGTTTTATTTTTCAATACACTGTTCATTACAATCAGTAGCTTACGCATGCAGGCGGTAATGACGACTTTAAAG
>JAVBRW010000273.1:0-2891 GCA_031547475.1 Planctomycetota bacterium | reverse complement strand
ATGCCGGTGGCCCTGGCGACCTGTTCGCGGAAGACTTTGCCGCTCACCGCCTGAGCGGCAAGCTTCTTCCAGCCGCCGCCGTGCAGGAGAATCCCCTCGGGAAAATCCAGCGCGCGACCGCCCGCCAGGAGCGGCTGCACGAAATGCGCCCAGATCATGAAGGTGAACCCGAAAAGAAAAACGGGCTGGCCGAGGTATTTTTCACGAAACGCGTCGATAGCCGCGAGATCCTGCTTCATTTCATCATCCAGGGCGTAGGTGACGTCACGCCCGAACATGGAAAAGCCGAGAATGCCGGCCATGCGAGCGGAAAACCGGCCGGGGTTCTTCACCGTCGCGGCGCTGTCGCCAACGAGCATGGGAAGGCGTTTGGGTCCGATCAGTTCGCCCATGATTCGCGCCAGGACGCGGGTTTGCCGGGTGGCGTTATCACGGTCGAGGAAGATGTGGGACACCTGTTGTCCGGTGGTGCCGGACGAGGTCATGGTCCTGATCACCTCTTTGCGGGGGACGCTCAGCAAGTCGAAGTGCTTGAAAAGCCGCACCGGCAGGAACGGCGCCTCCTCCACGCTCTGCATGGCGTCGATGTCGCGCCCTTCAACGGCGAGGATGCGCTGGTATTCCGGGCAGGCGTCGCGGTGGTGAAGGCATAGGTCGCGCATGGCGCGCAGATACAGTGTGCGCTTGGTCTCGCGGTCCATGCCGTAGGGCGCCGCCGTCAGGATTTCCGCGATGTCGAACACCGCTACCCCTCCCAGGCGTCAAGCTGGACGTACAATACCTTGCCGCTGGGGTTGCGGGGAATTTCCGGCACACAGTAGATTTTGCAGCCCTGCCGGTTGATGGTGGTGCGGTCTCGCAGATACGCCTCGATGGCAGGGACGGAATCCGGATCGACGGTGAAAAGCTTGAGGAGATTGTCCCGGCCGCTGCAGACGCATTGGATTCCCAAATTCGCCAGATTCTTTTCCACATCCAACAGGTTTACCCGCACACCGAAAATTTTCAGGAACCGACTCTTGCGCCCGACGATGTAAAAATACCCGTCCGCGTCCCGCTTGGCCATGTCCCCGGTATGCAGCACCCCTCGGTTTTCGTCGCCCTTGGCGAGATCGGCGTAGTGTTCGGCGTAGCCGAGGGTGACATTGTCGCCGCTATACACCAATTCACCCTCAATGCCGGGCGCGTCCACCATCCGGCCTGCTTCGTCCTCGATGCGCAGGCTGCCGCCGGGGATGGGAATGCCGATACTGCCGGCCTTGGCGGTGACGGATTCCCAAGGCAGGTAGGCCATGCGGGCGGTCGCCTCGGCTTGTCCATACATGACGATGAAGCGCATTTCCTTGGAGCGACAGATTTCCGCGTATTCCTGCACCAGCTCCTGGCTCAGGTGCCCGCCGGCCTGGGTGAGGTAGCGAAGGCTTGGAAGGTCCATTCGCCCGAACCGCAGTTTCTTCAGCATTTCGTAAATATACGGAACGCCGCCGAAGGTCGTCGCCCGGTGCTCGCGTAGCAGCTCCCAGAACTCCCTCTGAGTCACGGCCGCATCGGTCATGATGATGGCGGCCCCGCGCAAAAGATGGCTCTGGATGATGGAGAGGCCGTAGGTATAGGCCATGGGCATGGTCGTTAACGCCCTGTCCCCCCCGGCGATGTTCAAATATTGCGCGATGGAGGCGGCATTGGCGCTGATATTGCCGTAGGATTGGCGTACCATCTTCGGGCTGCCGGTGCTCCCGGAGGTGGCGAGCAGCAGCGCGAGGTCGGGAAACAGGGGATAGGAACAGCCGGCCGCGCGTTCGAGCAGGAGGAAATCCCCCTGTCGCCCGATCGCTCCGTATCCGGGAAAACTGTCCGCCATATCTTCGGGGGCGAACGCGTATAACGGTTCGTATTGATCCAGCAGGGCGGCGAGCATTTCGCGGCTGATACCGTGGGAGTAAAGGGCGGGAACTGTCTTCCGACGCAGCGCGGCGAGATACCCGATGACGGCGTCGGCGCTGTTGCGGCATACCATGAACAGCAGCTTCCGCGACTGGATGGATTCGCCCAGGGCGTCGGCGAGCTTGGCAAGTTCAGCGTAAGAGATCGCCTTGTCCCGATCAATCAGAGCAATCGAGCCACCGTGTCGTTCCAGATGCGCGTAAAAGGCGCCTTCGGGATGTGGCTGGGTCTGAGATTCGCTCATGCGCCGGTATCCTCGCTGCAATTTGGAAGCAATTGATACTTCATGTCAATTTATACGGAGCGTTTTCCGAATGGTGGTGGCGATACCGGGCTTGAGCCGCGAATAAACACATCCACCAGTATTGGCATCAGAACTCTTTATTAATCGTGGCGGGAAGAATTGTCAACATGCATTTCCGATTAATGTTGATTTTGATTGCAAAACTCCATATCTACCCTTATTATGAAATCTTCGTGCCTTTTTCATTCGAATCGGCGCGGGGCGTTGTTTTATGTTGTTTTATACTGTTCGCACTTCGAAATTGCGATTTTCCCGGACTGCGCGCGGCATGGAAGGTTTCAGGGAAATCAATGCGGAATGGGGCTACTCCCATCCCCCATTTTCACGATTTCACGCCGTGCGCAGTATATCCAAGGCATAAACGTCGACAATGTCTCGACACTTTCCTTATCCACGGGTGGCCATGGAATGAAAACCGTTTGCGTCGTCACCTCCACCCGCGCCGATTACGGCATCTTGCGCCCGCTCCTTCGCCGCCTTCACAAGGCCGGGGACATCGAATTGCGCATCGTGGCGACCGGCATGCACCTCTGCCCCGAGTTCGGCCTCACGGTCCGGGAGATCGAGGCCGATGGTTTTCCCGTCCACAGGAAAATCGAAATCCAGGTCTCCTCCGACTCCGCCGCCGCCATGTCCAAGTCGA
>JAVBRW010000149.1:0-3104 GCA_031547475.1 Planctomycetota bacterium | reverse complement strand
ATTGTGAATTGTGAATTGTGAATTGTGAATCGTGAATTGTGAATCGTGAATCAGTCCGGCTTCGTCTTCTTCACCTTGTACCGCATGCTGCGGAAGGTGAGGCCGAGGAGGTCGGCGGCGTGGGTCATGTTGTTGCCCGTCATGGCGAGGGCCTGGCGGATATAATCGGCCTCGATGTCGGACATGACCTTTTCCAGATCGAACCCTTCCGGAGTGAGCACGGGAAGATCCGGGCGCCGCCCGCCCGCGTCGGCGCCGGCGGCCATTTCGACCGCCGCGGCCGGCTCCGGCGTGAGGGATGCGGCCCGGCCGGCGGGAGCGATGTAAAAGTGGCCGCTATCGGCGCGGGGCGTCCACGAAGGGAATATATCGGAAAACCCGACCCTGCCCTTTTCCACCAGCGACACCGCCCGCTGGATGGCGTTCTGGAGTTCGCGGACATTTCCCGGCCAGTCATAGGCCAGGAGAGCGTCCATGGCGCCGGACTCGAACCCGGCCAGTTCCTTGCCGAAGCGTTCGGCGTACAGCGACAGGAAATAGCCGGCCAGCATCGGGATGTCGTCCTTCCGCTCGCGAAGCGGCGGCACGCGGACGGGGATGACGTTCAGGCGGTAGTACAGATCCTGCCGGAAGGTGCCGGCCTTCGACATGGCCAGCATGTCGCGGTTGGTGGCGGCGACGAAACGGACGTCGGTCTTGCGGGGCTTTTCGCCGCCCACCGGCGTGAAGGTCTTCGTCTCGAGAACGCGGAGAAGCCGCACCTGGGTCGACAGGGTGGTCTCGCCGATTTCGTCGAGGAAAAAGGTGCCGCCGTCGGCAAGTTCCAGAAGGCCCCGCTTGTCCGCCACCGCGCCGGTGAAGGCGCCCTTGACGTGTCCGAACAGTTCGCTCTCCAGCAGCGTTTCGGAAAAGCCGCCGCAGTTGACGGCGATGAACGGGCCTTCCTTCCGGTGCGACTGCGAATGGATCATGGCGGCGACCAATTCCTTCCCGGTGCCGCTCTCCCCTTCCACCAGCACGGTCGAATCGTTCCGCGCCACCCGGCGGATAATGTCCTGGATAGCCTTGACGCCCGGGCTCGAACCGATCATCCGGGTGCGGCCGGGCGCGTCGTCCGGGCCGGACTGCTTGCCGAACCCGACGGCGCGGCGCGCGAGCTGGCGCAGATCGTCGTTGTCGAACGGCTTTTTCAGATAATCGAAGGCGCCCAGCCGCATGGCCTCGACCGCGACGTCCCAGGTCGAGAAGGCGGTCATCACCACCACCGGCACGTCCGGGCTCCGCTCCTTCAAATGGGCGAGAAGGGTCAGGCCGTCCATGCCGGGCATGCGCACGTCCTGGATGACGAGATCGAAGCGGCCGCCGGCGAACTTGGCCAGCGCCTCCTCGCCGTTCGCCGCCGTCGCCACCTCGTGGCCGTCCCGCATGAGCGCTATCGGGACAACGGTGCGGAGACTGGCGTCGTCATCGACGAAAAGAATTTTTCCCCGCTGATCCTGGTCCATTCTTTTTCTCTATTCTTCTCAAGATGGTGCCGGACCGGCGGCCGGCCGGCGCGGCGGGAAGCCATACCCTGAAGCAGGCGCCGCCGCCCAGCCGGTTGTCCGCCCAGATTTCGCCGCCGTGCAGCGACACCTGTTTCCGAGACAGCGGCAGCCCCATGCCGGTTCCGCCACTCCGGCCGGTGAAAAACGGCTCGAACAAATGTTTCATCGCGTTGTCGCCGATGCCGGGACCGTTGTCCAGGAAAAGCACCTCCACCCCCGGCAGGCCGTCGTTGATGGCGCCGGCCAGGACTATGTCGATCCTCCCGCCCTCGCGCGGGGCGAACTGGCTCGCGTTCAGGGCGAGATTGAGGAACACCTCCCGCAGGCGATCGGCGTCGGCGACGATTTCCGGATCGTCCTTCACCTCCAGGTTGACGCGCAACTCCTCCGGCCGCCGGTCATGCGCGATCATGAGGACGATGTCCTCGAGGATCGGCTTCAGCCGGCAGCGCGCCGGCCGCAGCTCGCCTTCGCGGGAAAAGTCGAGGAACCGGCCGATGACGCCGTCGAGCCGGTCGGATTCGGCGATGACGACGTTGACCAGCGTGCGGTTCAGGCTGTCGTCCGGGAACGATTCGCCGATTTCCTGTATGGCGCTCCGCAGGGACGCCAGCGGATTCCGTATCTCGTGGGCAAGCCCGGCCGCCATCAGGGAAATCGCGGCGGAATGCTCGAGATCGCGCTCCACCTTTTCCATGCGGCGGCGGAGCGTGAGGTCGGACACCAGGAACACCAGGCCGGACAAGTCCGTCTCCCCCCTGAGCGTTATGCCGGACACCCGCATTTCCATGGGCGGGCGGTTGGCCTGGTCTTCGCGCTCGCGGGTGACGACCAGCGAATCCGCTTCGCCATGCATGTGCGGATTGTCGGGAAGGGCGCCGCCGGTCCAGTCGGGAAAAACGATCCGCAGCACCGATTCCGGATCGCCCGTCGCCCCGACTTCGGGGAACAGGCGGAGAAATTCCTTGTTGGCGTAGACCAGGCGGGCGCGGCGGTCCACCACCGCCACGCCCTCCTTCATGCTGGACAGCACCTCGTTGTTGAGCCGCTGCTCGATAAACAGCTTGCCGCTGAGGAAGCCGGCGAGATAGGCGACCACGAAAAACACCACCGACAGGATCAACATGTTGGAAACGATGGTCTGGGAGGACAGCTCCCGAAACATTTGCCGCAGATTGGAAGGGAACAGCCATTTGTACCTGTCCAGTTCACCCATGGAAAGAGTCAGATGGGCGAGACCGATATAGGCGATGCCCAGCGTCGCCATGGACGGAAACAACGCGGTGAAGCGCCGCGGCAGCCAGGCGGGCGCCATGACCAGCACGGGCAGATAATACGGAATCAGCACGGAATTGAAACCGCCGCTCAGCAATATCACCCGGGTCAGCACCACGATGTCGAGAAAATAGGTGAGCGTAATCCACAGATTGGAATGGCGGTTTCCGGCGCCGATGGCCAGAATCGCCAAGTTGAACACAAACACCCCGACCATGATGGCGATGGCTTCGCCCTGGCGGGTCACGCGGCTGTCGGATCCAAAATACACATATTGCAGGA
>JAVBRW010000258.1:0-4211 GCA_031547475.1 Planctomycetota bacterium | reverse complement strand
GTGCGGTTTTACGCGGTCGGGGGGTAAGGCGGGTAGTAAGGCCTCCCAAGCCTGCCGAGGATACCTTGACTGGGGTCCTCACCACCACCCACCCTCCGGGCCCCGGAGCAGGATCCGCCGGGGCTTCCGTACCTTTTCTTTGGGAAAGGAACGGGGGCATCCCATGGATTCGTTTTTTTCTTCCACCGGCCTCGTGGCCCCGCCGCCGATTGATTATAGCGCGTTGACTTTGCCCGTCCGGCCACTAAAATGGAACTATTCCGATCCGCGTTTTCCCCGAAAGCGCGAATCCCTCTACCTTCACCATATGCAAAGAAAGCGTCCTCATGTCGACAACGCACACCGACGCCCCGGAAAACGACATTATGCGCGGGTTGACCAGCGCCCAGGTGGAGGCAAGCCGCCGCCTGCACGGCGCCAACGTCCTCACCCCGCCCGCCCGCGATCCGTGGTGGGTGCTGTATTTGGAAAAGTTCAAGGACCCGATTATACGCATTCTCGTGGTGGCGGCGCTGGTCGCGCTGATCGTCGGCATGCATGACGGCAGCTTTATCGAGGGAATCGGCATCATCGTCGCCATCCTCCTCTCCACCGGCCTGTCCTTTTTCAATGAATACCGCGCCGCCAAGGAATTCGACATATTGAACCAGGTGTCGGACGACGAGGAGATCTCGGTCGTCCGCGACGGCCGCCACCAGAAGGTGGCGAAACGCGATCTGGTGGCGGGCGATCTCGTCCTGGTCGAGCAGGGCGCCGAAGTTCCGGCCGACGGCACCGTCGTCGACGCGGTCTCGCTCCGGGTCAGCGAATCGAGCCTGACCGGCGAGCCGGCCGCCGTCGCCAAATTCCCCGAGGGGAAGGGCAAAAAGCCGGAACACGAAACCGCCTATCCCCCGCATGTCGCGCTTCGCGGCACCACCGTGGCGGACGGCCACGGATCCATCGTGCTGACGGCGGTCGGCGATCGCACCGAGATCGGCAAGACCGCCCGCGCCGCCGCCGAATCCACCGGCGCCATGACCCCTCTCGGGCGCCAACTGGAAAGGCTGGCCGGCGTCATCGCGGTCGGCGGCTTCTCGGCGGCCGTCCTCATTTTCATCGCCCAGATCGGCCGGGGCGCCGTCAACGGCGAAATCTACGATCTGGCCGAGCACGCCGGCCGCCTGGTCAAGGTGCCGCTGACCGGCGCGCAATGGTACTGCTTCGTTCTGCTCGCCATCGCGCTGGTGATTGCGACGACGCGCGTCTGGCTCCACGTGCTGAGGGACGGGCTCAGGTTCGCCGGCCGCCCCGACGCCCTTCCCGCCTGGCTGGAACAGCCCGGCCGCAAAGGCATGTTCCGCTATTTCGCCGTGGCGGCGGGCGTTTTCGTCCTCGGCTGCGTCATCGGGCTGCTGCTCGGCTTCCTCAAGTTCGGCGGCCAGGACTGGCTTCCCGTCACCGCCATCGGCGGCATGCTCCGCTATTTCATGGTGGCGGTCACCGTCATCGTGGTGGCGGTGCCCGAGGGCCTGCCGATGTGCGTGACCCTCGCCCTCGCCTATTCGATGCGCAAAATGACGGCGACCAACAATTTGGTCCGGAAGCTCCACGCCTGCGAAACCATCGGCGCCGCCAGCGTCATCTGCTCCGACAAGACCGGCACCCTGACCATGAACGAAATGCGGGTCGACCGCGCCGTTTTCCCCTTCCTGTCCGGCAGCGCCATGCCCGGCGCCGGCGACAGGCGGGCCGATTTCCTGGCCGAGGCCCTGTGCGCCAACTCCACCGCCCATCTCGAGCGCGGCGACGGCCCCGTCCGCCCGCTCGGCAACCCGACCGAGGGCGCGCTCCTCCTGTGGCTGGACGCTTCCGGCCGCGATTACGAAACAGTCAGGAACGCGTTCCAGGCCAGCAGTCAGCTCACTTTCACGACCGAGCGGAAGTTCATGGCGACCTCCGGCGTCAGCGCCGTGACCGGCAAGCCGACCGTGCTGGTCAAGGGCGCCCCGGAAATAGTTCTCGCCCGCTGTTCCACCTGGCGCGGTCCCAACGGCGTGGCGCAAATTCCGCTGGATGAGGAGAGCCGCGCCGTCATTCTGAAAGAGGCGGCCCAGTTCCAGAACCGGGGCATGCGCGTCATCGCCATTGCCGACGCCGAGGTGGCGCCCGCCTTCCTCGAGGAGGACATCGATCCCGATCTGTCCGAACTGGTTTGGGAAGGGTTCTTCGCCATCGCCGATCCCATCCGGCCCGACGTCAACGCCGCCATCAACGCCGCCATCGACGCCGGCCTCGACATCAAGATCGTCACCGGCGACAACCAGGCCACCGCCCGCGAAATCGCCCGCCAGGCCGGTTTGTGGACCCACGCCGACACCAAGGACAACATCATCACCGGCGACGCCTTCGAGGCGCTGTCGGACGAGGAGGCGGCCGAGGCGGCCGATCGCATCAAGATCATGGCCCGCGCCCGCCCCATGCACAAGATGCGCCTGGTCAAGCTGCTCCAGGACCGGAACGAGGTGGTCGCGGTCACCGGCGACGGCACCAACGACGCGCCCGCCCTCAACCACGCCGACGTCGGCCTGGCCATGGGCAAGACCGGCACGGCGGTCGCCAAGGAGGCGGCCGACATCATCCTGCTGGACGATTCGTTCAACAGCATCGTCAACGCCGTGTCGTGGGGCCGATCGCTCTACGCCAACATCCAGAAGTTCTGCGTGTTCCAGCTCACCATCAACGTGGCGGCGGTCGGCATCGCGCTTCTCGGGCCGTTCCTCGGCGTCACCCTGCCGCTGACGGTGGTGCAGATGCTGTGGGTCAATTTGATCATGGACACCTTCGCGGCGCTGGCGCTGGCTTCGGAGCCGCCGGACTGGGATTTGATGAAAAACCAGCCGCGTTCTCCCGACGCCTTCATCATCACGCCGCCCATGAAAAAGTTCATCGTCTCGGTGGGCGCCGCGTTTCTCATTCTGTTCCTCATTGTGACGGTGGTGTTCCGGGGCGTGTTCCCGATGAATCAGGAGACGGTGACGGGGCGGCACAATCTGACGCTGTTCTTCACCTGTTTCGTCTACCTCCAGTTCTGGAATTTGTTCAATGCCCGCGTGTTCGGATCGATGCGTTCCGCCTTCAACAATCTCTGCCAGAGTCGCGGTTTCGCGGTCATGGCGGCGACCATCCTGGTTGGCCAGTATCTGCTGGTGCAGTTCGGCGGCGACATGTTCCGTGTCACGCCGCTGTCGCTGAACGAGTGGCTTGCCTGCCTGGTCGTCACCTCGCCGGTCCTGTGGGTTGGCGAGTTGTGGCGGATGCATCTCCGGATGAGTTCGAGCCCGGATTACTGGGTATATTCGTCGTGATCTTCTTTTCCTCCGGCATTCGAACCGCCGAGTGCCAAAGATAAGAAAAGCCCCGGACCAATGTCCGGGGCTTTTGCGTACGATAGCGTGGGAACAAGCGCTTTTCACCGCGCGTATTCGGTAATCCTGAACTCCCTGACCAGCGTGACCTTGACTTCGCCCGGATAGGTGAGTTCCGTCTCTATCTGCTTGGCGATGTCCCGGCACATGCGGCTTGCCTCGCTGTCGGTGACCTTGTCCGCCTTGACGATGACCCGCAGCTCGCGGCCGGCCTGGATGGCGAAGGAACGCTCGACGCCGGGGTAGCTGTTGGAAATGGCTTCCAGGCGCTCGAGGCGCTTGACGTACTTTTCCAGCGTTTCGCGGCGGGCGCCCGGACGGCCGGCCGACATGGCGTCGGCGGCCTGGACAATGGTGGCGTACAGCGTCTCGGCCGAGGTGTCGGAGTGGTGGGCGACGATGGAGTTGACCACCGCCTCATGTTCGCCGCAGCGGCGGGCGATTTCGCCGCCGAGTTCCGGGTGGGTGCCCTCTTCCTCGTGATCCACCGCCTTGCCGATATCATGCAGGAGGCCGCAGCGGCGGGCAAGCTGCTCGTCCAGCCCGAGCTCGGCCGCGATGATGCCGGCCAGGAAGCCGACCTCGCGGGACTGATCCAGCACGTTCTGGCCGTAGCTGGTGCGGACTTTCAAACGGCCGAGCAGCATGATTTCGCGCGGTTTCAGGTTGCGGACGTCCAGTTCGAGGGCGACCGCCTTGCCGGTTTCCTCGACCACCTTTTCCATTTCGTCGCGGGTCTTCTGCACCACCTCCTCGATGCGGCTGGGGTGGATGCGGCCGTCGGCGACCAGCTTCTTCATGGAG
>JAVBRW010000239.1:0-6191 GCA_031547475.1 Planctomycetota bacterium | reverse complement strand
CAGCGCCAGCTTGGCGCCCAGGACCGAGCCGCCGAACGCCGCCGCCACCGACGGCATGATGAAGGCGACGTTGACGAAACTGTGCCTCCAATAGCGGAAGGCGGAAATTATGGCGCCCATGGTGGACGACAGCTTGTTGGTGGCGAACGCGTTGTGGATGGGCACGCCGGCCAGCAGGTAGGTCGGGAGCGATATCAGTCCGCCGCCGCCGGCGATGGAGTCCATGAATCCGGCCATAAAAACCATGGGGCAGACGACGATGTAGGTGGTGAAGGGGATTTCCATGGTATCACACCGGTCCCAGCAGGAAAAAGTATTCGGGGTTCTTTCCCTTGCCGCCGAGGAAAGGGGTCATGGCCGGTCCGGCGACGGGATGGCCGAAGGAACGGGCCGTCTCGCCGACCGCCGCCACGATGCGCTCGAGGGCGGAATCGAGCACCCTGCCCTTGCCTTTCGCCATCTCGTCCCGGGTCGCCTCGTATTGCGGTTTCAAGAGGCTCAGGACATAGCCGCCGGGTTCGACGAGGGAAAGGGCATGGGGCAGGACTTTTTCCTGTCTGGTCCAGCCGACGTCGCAGGTGACGAGTTTGACTTTTTCCGGCAGTTCGACGTGAAGCGCGTTGGTCCGCTCGTGGAGGCTGACGCGGGGATCGTTCCGCAGCTTCCAGGCGAAAGTGCCGTAGCAGGTGTCGACCGCGTGCACCCGGGCGGCGCCCGCCTGCAGCAAGGCGTCGACGAAACCGCCGATATGGGAGCCGAGATCGCAGCACACCCAGCCTTCCGGCTTCAGGCCGGACCACTCGAGCGCCCAGGCCATTTTTTCGCCGCCGCGACCGACGTAGGATAAGGTGGAGTCTTTCATTTTCCCAGTTTCTCTTTTAATCTGCCAACCACCGTCCCCGCTTCCCTGAACCCCCTGTCCACCAACTCGTCGATCCGGCTGAAATCGCCCCAGAAAATATCCGAAACGTCGACCCGCAGCACTTCGTCCGCCCGCGCCGCCTCGACCGCGTTCAACTCCTCGCTCTGCATCGACAAAATGCGCCGCACCACGTCGAACCCGCTGTGGCAGGAGAGCGGCCGCGCCAAGGACGCGCAGATGTCCACCGCCAGCACCACCTCGGCGCCGAGGCGCCGGCACAGCCCGGCCGGCACCGGGCAGACGGGCGCGGCGTCGGCGTACTGGCAACCGTTCCAGTCGAACGGCGCGAACACCAGGCCGATGGCGACGCACGCCTTGAGGGCGGGGGCGAGAGGGCCGGCGGTGAAATCCTCCAGCCTGCCCGAGGTCAGGTTCAACGCGTTCAGGCCGAAGGGAAGGGCGAGCCGCTCGAATGTTTTGTCGTCGCCGGAAAAGAACGAATCGATCGCCTTGTTCACGGGATGGACGCGCCGCAATCCTTTCCGCAGGGAAATGACGGAGGCGACCGACCAGGTGGCGAATTTCCGCGCCATCCCGCCCATGAAACCGGGGCGGTGGTGCAGGCCGTCGCCTTTGTCCGGCTTGACCATGGAGCCGAACAGGGACGATTTGCGGAAATAGTCGAGAATGGGGCCGAGGGTTTTGCCGAGATCGGGTTCGTTCGCGTACAAGGCGCCGAGGACCGCCCCCATGCTGGAACCGGAGACGAACCCCGGCCGCAGTCCCTCCTCTTCGAGGCGCTTCAATACGCCCAGATGGATGAACGCCCGGCTGCCGCCGCCGCCAAGGGCGACGCCGAGCCGGGAAGGTGAATGTGACGCGTCCGGTTCCATGGCCGTTTCCGTGCAAAAATAAACAATGCGAAACGGCGATTGGTCCGCCAACCGCCGTTTCGCATTGTCCGGTCATTATACGTACGGAAGCGAGTTTATCCACGCTTTTTCACGCTCCCTTCCTCCCGTTTTGCAAAACTTCGGACAACACACTTGCGCCGGCGCGGGCGAGCGGGTATTATTTTCCTTTTCGCGGCGCGCCTCCCCGGGGTGGCGCGCCAATGTCGTGTATTCGAGGCATTTTGCCCGCCGCGCGCATTCGTCGCGCGGAAAGGCGGGGTTGATTGTACAGCATGAGGAAAAAATAATGGCTGAAACAAACGCGACCGGCGGTGCGGCGGGAGCCGCCCCGACTATTTCCCAGGGGCAGACCACTTCGGTGGGCGAAAACACCCAGGCGGTGCAGGAACAGCCCGCCGGCGAGCAGGCGGCGCAGGAGGCGCCCCGCAGCATTTGGGACAACTGGCTGTTGTTCGCCGTCGCCGCCCTGTGGATCTGGTATCTGTTCGGCAACAAGAAGCGGAAAGCCGCCAAGGCCGCCGAAAAGAAGGAGGCCGAACGCCGCAACACTCTGGAAAAAGGCGACATGATCATCACCATCGGCCGCATGCACGGGGCCGTCGTCGCCTTCACCGACACCACCGTCACCATCCGCCCCGATCCGAAATCCGACTATACCATGACCTTCGACCGCCAGGCCATCTACAAGGTCATGCCCCGGCCGGGCGAAGAAGTGGCGGAAGAGCCCGCGAAGAAGTAGTGCGGCCGCGCCGCCGGGAATGCGGCCGTTCCCGCGGCGCCTTGAGTGCGTTTTGGGCATTTTCGGAATTTCGCGGAATTCCTGAAATGCTTTTGGCAATTGGTTCCGCCGGAACGTTCCGGCGGCATTCTGGCATCCGGGTGACATGCGGGAGTTCGAGGCAATGTTCAATTATCTCTATGCGCAAATCGTTGTTCTGGCGGTGATGGTCGTCGGCTGCGCCGTCCTCATGCTGAAAAGCAAGGTGTCGTTGTCCAAGCTGCTCGTGGCGGTGGCGCTCACCGTCATGTGCATATTGGAGCTGATGAACACGCCGCTCCAGAAGCGGATAGTCCGCCTGGAAAAGGAAATCGCCCACGCGGAAAAATACACCCCGCACGATCCGGGCCTGCCGGCCAAGAAGAAGTCCCTGGAGGACGCCAGGCGCCTCTACGAGGACGTCCAGGCCGATCCGCGCCGCTGGCCCGAACGCCTGCCGTTCAACCTCGGCCTCGATCTCCGGGGCGGCACCGAAATCCGCCTCGCCCTCCGCCTCGATCCCGCCCGCACGGCCCGCATCCAGACGGAAATCGACCGCATCAGGAAACTGCACCAGGAAGAGACGGCCGCCGGCAACACCGCCGCCGCCGCCACCCACGACAAGGAAATAAAGGATCTCGAGAACAAGCTCGATCTCGAACGCCACCAGATCGATCAGGATCTGAACAACGCGGTCGACGTCGTGCGCCGCCGCCTCAACAACTCCGGCCTCGCCGAAATCCCCGTCACCCGCCAGGGCCAGGACAAGATTCTCGTCCAGCTCCCCGGCATGGACCAGAGCCAGGCCCAGGACGCCCTCGCCATCATCCAGAAGCAGGGCAACCTCGAGTTCCGCCTCGTCATTTCCGAAAACGACGAAAACTTCGGCCGCCTGGTCAATCTCATCCGCCGGAAGAATTTCGAAGGCGAGAAATACAATATCCACGAAGTCACGCTCGAATCCGTCCCGGCCAGCCAGGTCGGCCCCGACGGCCGTTCGACCGTCGACAACGCCATGCTGTTCGACTGGCTGAAGGAGCCGGACGAAATCGGCGCCGACGGCGTGGCGCACCCCAGGGGCTTCCAGCTGGTCATGAAACAGGTGGAGATGCGCGGCGACTCCATCGCCTCCGCCCGCGCCGAGCCCGATCCGGCCAGGGCGAGCTGGCGCATCGCCCTGTCGTTCGATTCCGCCGGCGCCACCGAGTTCGAGCGCGTCACCGCCCGGAACATCGGGAAGCGCCTCGGCATCGTCCTCGACGGCCAGCTCCAGTCCGCCCCCACCATCCAGTCCCGCATCGCCGGCGGCCACGCCGAAATCACCGGCAACTTCGACCAGCACTCGGCCCAGCAACTGGACATCGTCCTGAAATCCGGTTCGCTGAAGGTCAAGATCGAGAAGGAATACGACAACACGGTCGGCGCCACCCTGGGCGAAGACTCCATCCGCTCCGGCGTCAAGGCCATGCTCATCGGCGCCGCCGCCACCATCACCTTCATGGCGGTCTACTACCTTGTCGCCGGCCTGGTCACCGACGCGGTGCTGATCCTGAACATACTCCTGATCATGGCCGTCCTCGCGCTGTTCGGCGCCACCATGACGCTTTCCGGCTTCGCCGGCCTCGTCCTCACCATCGGCATGGCGGTCGACGCCAACGTGCTCATCTTCGAGCGCATCCGCGAGGAAAGGGAAAGGGGGAACCCGTTGTCGCGGGCCATCGCCCTCGGCTACGAGCGCGCCTTCACCACCATCGTCGACTCGAACCTGACCACCATCCTGACCGCGCTCATCCTGCACCACTTCGGCACCGAGCAGGTGAAGGGCTTCGCGCTGACCCTGATGTTCGGCCTCCTGGCCAGCATGTTCTGCTCCATCGTCGTCACCCGCTGGGTCATCGACGCGCTGGTCGAATACAAGGTCATCACCGAGCTCCGGATGCGCCGCATCTTCCACGGCGCCAACTTCAACTTCGTCAAGGTCCGCCGCCCCGTGTACATCGCCTCCTTCCTGCTTATCGCCGCCATGATGTGCGTGTTCGTCTGGCGCGGCGAACGCAACCTCGGGCAGGACTTCACCGGCGGCGTCTTGGCCAACATCGCCCCCGCCCAGCCCCTCACCATGGCCGAGGCGCGAGAACTGGCGGGCGACAACCTGAAGGAGTTCCCCGACGCCCGCGACACCATCCAGTCCTACGGCCCGTCGGACATGGACGGGCGCTACACCGAGTTCGTGGTCAGGACCAAGATGGTCGAACTCGACGCCGACGCCCTCGAGGAAGCCAAAAAGGCCGGCGTTCCGAAGTTCACCGCCGAGGACTTCCGCTCCGCCCTCCGCCACGCCTTCAAACTGGTTCCGGACGGCTTCACCGTCGCCGGCGCCACCGAGCACGTGACGCTGGACGGCGCCAAGGCCTATGACGTCAAGCTGTCCCTGCAGGCCCCCAAGACGCCGGCCCAGTTGTCCAAGCTGCTGGTCGACCAGCCCGACGTCATGCCCCTGTTCGTCGGCCCGGCCGGGGCGAAGCCGGAAGTGAAGGACGGCGCCATCGTCAATCCGATCGCCGACTCCGACAAGGCGGTCAGCGAGTTCGCCATCGTCCTCTCCGTCCCCAGCGTCGACGCCGCCGGCAACCCCCGCGACGACGCCGCCATGTCCGGCGTGGTCCGCGAAGCCTTGCAGGAACTGCGCCGCGCCAAGACCATCGACTTCACCGATCCCTTCCCGCGCTTCACCTCGGTCGGCCGGACGGTGGCGAAATCGATGGAGGCGAACGCCGCCATGGCCCTCCTGTTCTCGGCCATCGGCATATTCGTCTACATTTGGCTGCGGTTCCAGTTCCGCGTCGGTTTCGGCGTCGGCACGCTGATTTCGCTCGTTCACGACACTTGCTTCGTCCTCGGCGCCATGGCCGTGGCGGACCAGCTCGGGCTGCTGAACGGCCAGATCGATCTGACCGTCATGGCAGCCATCCTGACCGTCATGGGCTATTCGCTGAACGACACCATCGTCGTCCTGGACCGCATCCGCGAGCACATCGGCGACGCCGAGCACCCGTCCGACGAGACGATCAACGCCGCCATCAACGAAACGCTGTCCCGCACCCTGATTACCAGCCTGACCACCCTCCTGGTCGTCATCGCCCTCATGATCTGGGGCGGCGACGTGATGCGCGGCTTCTCGTTCGCGCTGCTGGTCGGCATCGTGGTCGGCACCTTCTCGTCCATCTTCATCGCCAGTCCGGTCCTGGTCGAGTTCGCGCACTTCAAGCGCAAGCGGGAAAAGCTGAAAATGGAAAAGAGGACATCGGCCTCGCTCCGCAAGCGCGAGGCGGCGGCGAAGTGACTGCGGCATAGCAGGTGAACCAACGTGAAAAAAGCCCGCCCCGCCGATTTTTCGGCGGGGCGGATTTTTGTACGCCGGGCACGGCGTACGTCTAATGAGGTTAGAGTCCTCTGCGAGCCGTGGTGAAACGGAAGCGGATACTAAGGCCGGACGGTCGGGTAAGGCGGCAATGGACGCTTTCGCAGGTGGTGAAGGAGCTTAACCAACAGCTTCGTGGCTGGCTTGGCTATTTCCGTTTGGGAATGGTGAAGACGCTCTTGCCTGAGCTTGACCAATGGATTAGGCGTAAACTTCGCTGCTAGCGGACTTCCTGAG
>JAVBRW010000444.1:0-13730 GCA_031547475.1 Planctomycetota bacterium | reverse complement strand
TGCTTGCCACTAAAATGGAAACTGGTACTCCATGAAGCGGTGTTTTAAGAACGGGATCTAATTGTGCATTCATCGTAGTTTCCAATAAACATCCCCGTTCCTTTCCGAAAAAAAGGCACGGAAGCCCCGGCGGATCCTGCTCCGGGGCCCGGAGGGTGGGTGGTGTTGGGGACCCCGGTCAAGGTATCCCCGGCAGGCTTGGGAGGCCTTACTACCCGCCTTACCCCCCGACCGCGTAAAACCGCACGCGCCCGCCTGTTTGGGGAATCCGGTCAAGATATCCCCGGGCGTGTCTAAAGCGTCATTTCGCTATGGGAGGCCTCACTACCCGCCGTTCCCCCCGACCGCGTTCAACCGCACGCACACGCCCTTGTACTGCTACCCTCCGGACCCCGGGCTGCCGGGGCTTCCGTAGGAACCGCATTCGCTTTGGCCAAAGCGCGAGGGAACGTATTTCATTCCCTCAACCACATCACCAAAGTTAGCCGCGTTCACACGCGGGCGAATGCGATTTTTTTATTTTTTTACCGATAATTTATTGATCCCAATATCGTAAATGCCGCGTCGGTTTTCAGGTGCAGCAATTGTCTGCACCGACTTATCCCGGCACAAGATCCCGCTTTTCGCCCGGTTCAACGTTTTAGACGCCGGGATAACTCGGGATTGACTTGGACGGCAGAATAAACCCCAACAGCCGCACAATGAAATTTGGGGACATGCTGCGCAATTGGCGGTTCAATTGCGTTACGTGTCCCCGCAATCCGCCATTCTGTAATAATCCGGTCAAACCCTCAACTCCGTCATCCCTCCCATGTACGGCTGCAACACCTTCGGAATCGCCACCGAGCCGTCCTCCCGCTGGTTGTTTTCGATAATCGCGACCACCGTGCGCGGCAAGGCGACGCCGCTGGCGTTCAGCGTGTGGGCGATGCGGGGCTTCTTGTTTTCGTCGCGGTAGCGGATGTTGGCGCGGCGGGCCTGGTAGTCGGTGAACACCGAGCAGGAGCTGGCTTCCAGATACTTGCCGACGCCGGCCGCCCACACCTCGAAATCGTAGCACTTGGCCGCGCTGAACGACATGTCGCAGGTGGCCAGATTCACCACGCGGTACGGCAGTTCGAGCGCCTGGAGAATGTCCTCGACATCCTTCCGCAACAGTTCCAGCTCGTTGAACGATTCCTCGGCGCGGCAGAACTTGACCAGTTCGACCTTGTTGAACTGGTGGACGCGGAGAAGCCCCCGGGTGTCCTTGCCGGCGGCGCCGGCCTCGCGGCGGAAGCAGGCGGAATAAGCGCAGTACTTCAGGGGCAGTTCGGCCAGATCGAGGATTTCGTCCCGGTGGATGTTGGTGATCGGCACCTCGGCGGTGGGAATGAGGAACAGATCGTCGTCCTTGTCGCAGTGGTACATGTCCTCTTCCATCCTCGGCACCTGGCCGGTCCCGATCATGCTGTCGCGGTTGACCAGGAAGGGCGGGAACCATTCGGTATAGCCGTGGTTCCGGACATGGTAGTCGAGGAAGAAATTGTACAGCGCGCGCTCCAGGCGGGCGCCCAGGCCCTTGTAGAGGATGAAACCGGCGCCGGCGATTTTGACGCCGCGCTTCAGATCGAGCATGCCCAGCGCTTCGCAGATTTCCCAGTGCGGCTTCGGCGTGAAGGAAAACGACGGCTTTTGGCCCCAGCTCGCCACTTCCAGGTTGGCCGTCTCGTCGCCGACCGGCGAATCGGCGGCCGGATGGTTCGGGATGGTGAGCATGATGGCCTTGAGCTTGTCCTGGATATCGCGCTCTTCCGTTTCCAAGAGGGCGATGCGCTCGCCGACCTTTTTCATTTCCTCCTGAACGGCGGCGGTGTCCTTCCCCGCCTTTTTCTGCGCGGCGATTTCCTTGGAAACGCGGTTCCGCTCGTTCTGGAGCGTTTCCTTTTCGGGCAGGATGGCGCGGCGGCGGGTGTCAAGGGCGATGGCCTCGTCCACCCGGGCGTCGACCCGTTTGAGACGGCACGCCTCGCGAACGTATTCGGGATCGTCTTTCAGCAAACGCATGTCAAGCATGGGTGATTCTCCTTCAGTCCTTTATTTTTTTGGATTTGATTTTGCTTTGCTTCCGTCTTGATTGTCCGGTTTGTCTTTTGATGTCCGGAACCCGATGCGGCCTTTCGGCTTTTCCGGTTCAGCCGGAGATGAAAATCCCGTCACCAGCTTCCTGAATTCATGGAACAGCAGTGTTATAGCCCGATCGTGCTTATCGTATTTCGCCGCCAATTCATCTATCCGGCGGGACAATTCACGATTATTTTCCAATAGATGACGGAAGCGGACGAACGCATCAATAATGATGATGCTGGCGGCGATTGCCCGCTCCGAGTTCAGGACCGTCGCCAAAGCCACCGCGCCGCTTTCCGTGAAAACCCGGGGCAAATACCGTCTCCCACCTCTGCCCATGTTTGAGGTCACAGATTGTGACCTCAAAGCATCCCATTCATTTTCCTTGAGTTGAAAAGAATAGGCGTCAGGAAAACGCCTCGGATTCCGATTGACAGCCTGGTTGAGTTGTTTGGTTGTAACCTGATAGGCATTGGCGAGATCGCTATCCAGAATAACGTTTTTGTCTCTAATGCAATGAATTCGTGTTCCCAACAATTCATTTTGTGACCCGATGAGTGGGCCATTCATTGCCATGGGCTTGCCCGCTGTTTTTTCAGCCGTCTTTTCACCTTCATTCATGTTCCGCCTCCGCGACCGGCCCCGACATGGCGGAAATGGTGGAGAACGCTTCCGGAAGAATGCGCTTCAATTCCTCCAGCGTGTCGTCGGTGATCATCGGGAGTTCGCGGGTCAGCGCGCGGAGCGCTTCCGGCTCCGCCTTGTCGCGGCAGGCGGTCTCGACGCGGTTCAGCAGATCCGACAATGCGGAAAAACCGAGATAGCCGGCCAGCCCTCTCGCCTTGCTGGCGGAAAAGGCGATGCGCTCGCGATCCGGCTCCTTGCCTTCGGCCGTGTCGTGGAGGGCGATAAGGCCCGGCACCGCGTCCTCCATGAAGAAGCGGAGAATGCCCATGAACTGGTCGTCCAGCATGACCTGGCGCAAATTGACGATCTGCGATCCGTCGATGCGGCGCAAGGCGCCGCCGCTCGCCATGGCGTTGTACTGCCCCGGCGCCGTCGGCCTCGACACCGCCAGAGGCTTCACCCCGGCCGCCTCGGACATGGCGGCCATCAGCTCCACCGGCTGGATGGGCTTTTTCAGCACTCCGTCGGCGCCGGCGCGCCGGTAGAACTCGGTGTCCTTGCCGCCGTCGCCGGCCGCGAACACCAGGACCGGCACCCGCCGCCGGCCCGTCGTTTTCTCGTCCTCGCGGATGAGGCGGAGCGTTTGCAGGCCGTCCAGCTTCGGCAGGTTGGCGTCCAGCAGCACGATGTCGAACGAGTTGAACCGGCACTTTTCCGCCGCGTCCAGGCCGTTGTCGACCTGGGTCAGGCTGTGGCCGTCGAACTGGAGGAACGCCCGCACCACCCGGCGGCCGAGGACATTGCCGTCCGCCAGCAGGATGTGGAGGGGCGCCAGGCGCATGGCTTCGGGCGGCGGCTCGTATTTCTCCCCGGTGTCCGCCCCCTTGTCCGGCAGGACGAAGGGAACGGTGAAATGGAATTCGCTGCCGCGCCCGGGCTCGCTTTCGTAGCCGATTTTGCCGCCCATCAACTGCACCAGGCGGCGGCTGATCGGGAGGCCGATGCCGATGCCGCCGTGGCGGCGGGTGGACGGGCTGTCCGGCGTGACGGCGGCGAACGGATCGGCGTCCGGCGAAGGCAGGCCGGGCCCGGTGTCGGTGACCATGAAACGGACGGTCTCGCCGATGACGTCGACCGACAGGGTGATGTGGCCCTTTTCGGTGAATTTCAGCGCGTTGTCCAGGAAATGCGCCAGCACCCGCCGGATGCGGAGGGAATCGCCGGCAATCCATTCCGGGACCATGGGGGACACGGCCAGCTTGATTTCCAGGCCCTTTTCCTCGGCGCGGACGCCGAACAGGTTGGCGGTTCCCTGCACCAGCTCGACCGGGCGGAACGGCGCGGGCCGGAGCGTCTGGTCGGCCGCGTCGAGCCGGACGATATCGACCATGTCGTCGACCAGCCTGACGATGGAGCTGGCCGAGGAGTGGATGACGCCGGCCAGTTCCGCCTGGCGCTCGTCCAGGTGGGCGTCCATCAGCATGCGGATCATGCCCATGATGCCGCTGGCGGGCGTGCGGAGTTCGCGGGACATGACGTCGAGGAACAGTTTCCGCGACTTTTCGCGCTCCGCCAGCGCCTCCTCCATCTCCTTCAGGCGGGACCGGGCGCGCTTCTCCTCTTCGACGCTGAACGCCAGGACGAACACGCCCTTGACGGTTCCCGACTCGTCGACCCAGTCGCTCACCGCCAGGCGGCACGGCACCAGCGTGCCGTCGTGGGAAATCAGTTCGACCACGCCGCTCGCGCTTTCCCTGCCGCCGGGTCCGCCAAGGAGGCGGGTGAAGGCCTGGAGCGATCCGACGTAGACCAGCGTGTTGAACGACTCGCCCGGCAGTTCCGGCTGGGCGCGGCCGATGAGGCTGCACAGGGTCTGGTTGATGCTGACGATCCGCTGGTTGGGATCGAGGAGCGCGAAGCCGATGGCCGCGTTTTCCAAGAGCGTCCGCATGTTCGCCTCGCCCCGGATGAGGGCGGCGTTGGCGTTCCGGAGCTTTTCGAGCTGGCGGCGGGTTGTGCTTTCCAGTTCCAGGTAGCGCTGGGCAAGCTTGCGGTTTTCATCAAGCAGATGATCCCGCCCCGCGCTTTCCCGGCCGGGAGTTTCCTTGTCCTCGGACATTGTCCCATCCCTATCAAATGGAAATAAACCACATGCCTCCGGCAGCTCCGGGTTGCCGGGCATGTCCAATAAAGTATACATGACGCGGAGGTGCGAGGCCATACGGAAATGGTTGGCGCGGGGATTATTTTGCGCCCGGCAACGGGGCTGTCCCGATCCCATGGGAAATTGCGCTTTCCTTTTGCCTGCCGTTTACCATAATGGTTTCCACCTGCGGGTGGAAAATTTTAACATTTTTTACGGATTGCGCGCTATGCCCGAGAGCGTTTCTCAAAAACACCCCCCCCTTTTTTCCTTCGCCCCCCCGATCTGGCTGGACAGCATAGACTCCACCAACGACGAATTGAAACGCCGCCTGGCGGACGGCCCGCCGGCCGGGACGGTGATCGCCGCGCGATTCCAGACCAACGGCAAGGGAAGGATGGGCCGGACCTGGCTGTCTTCGCCCGCCGCCGCATTGATGTTTTCCTTCCTCTGGCGGGGAAGGGTTCCCCTTGCGCAATTGGGAACGCTCCCGATGGCGTGCGCGCTGGGCGTCCGGGACTTCCTGAAAACGCTCGGCATAGACAGCCTGTGCAAGTGGCCGAACGACATCATGACCGGCGCCGGCAAAATCTGCGGCATACTGGCCGAATCGCTGCCCGTTCCGGACGGGGAGATCCGGCTGGTGATCGGAATCGGCGTCAATGTGTTTCCCGATCCCGACCGCGACGGCCGGATAGAGCAGCCCGCCGCCTGCATCGCCCGGTTCGTTTCCCGCCCGGAGAGTCCGAACGACTTGCTGCCGGCATTGCTGCGATGCCTTGAAAACAGGATCAACGCGTGGCAATGCGGCGGTTTCGCGGCGGTCGGTGACGATTTCAAGGCCTGCCTGTGGGGGGTGGGGCGGTTTGTAACCGTGCGGACGGGCGCCGAGCCGGTTGTCGGAGCCATTCGGAGCGTCGGCGAAAACGGAGAGTTGCAATTGTCGGGGGAAGGGGATAGAATAATTACGGTGATCAGCGCCGCCGCTTTGGACTTCGGCCCGCCGGCGGATTCCGTTGTCGCGAAATGACGGCGACGCGATGGAAAAATCGATACGAAAGGATGCGGACATGGCCAAAATCACCATCCCTATCGGCGGCATGACATGTCAACATTGCGTCAAATCGGTCAAGACGAAACTCGCCGGCCAGCCCGGCGTCACCGGCGTCGAGGTCAACCTGGAACGGGGCGAAGCGGTGGTCACCGGCGACAACCTCGATATCCCGGCCCTTCAGGGCGTCATAGAAGACTTGGGGTTCGACGCGGGCGCGGTTGCTTGAACGCTTTAGGTTCTGTCAGATAATAAATGAAGCACCGGGGCCTTTATCGAATGCGCTATAGCTGCGTTTCTGTCGAAAAGTTGCTATAGTTATTTCCTGACAGGCCCTTACCCCGCTTTTACATGCAAAGTGGAGATGTACAGTGGATGAGAAAAGCGATTCCGGCTTTTCTTTCGGAGCCCCGCCGAAAACGGGCGGCGTTTTCGAGGAAGATGTCGACGCCATCGAGGTGAGCGGCGAGCCCATAACCCGCAGCGAAGCCAGTCGCATGGGCTTGGCCAACTATGACACCGGCGGCATGGAACCGCGCGAACGGGACGCCAAGGCGGCCACCAGCATATTGCACATGGATCAGTTGCCCGGCGACCTGAGCGGCGAACTCGCGCTGAAGCTCGAACGCGCGTGGGAATACCTGAAGAAGAACGAGATTGAGCAGGCCCTCACCCTGGCGCAGGAAGTGGTGTGGAAATATCCGGCCCTGGTGGCCGCGAAAATCATCATCGCCCGCTGCTTCATCAACCGCCGCGAATACGAAAAAGCGCTCGCCATCCTCCAGGCCATTTCCGAAACCGAGATGAGCGCCGAAACCATGTATTACATCGGCCTGTGCCAGAGCCGCCTCGGAAAAGTCAAGGAGGCGATTTCCTCCCTGATGCTGAGCCGCGCCTCCTCCACCGACGCCCTTACCAAGCGCCGCGCCAACGATCTTATCCAGCAGCTCCAGGGCGAGCAGACCGAATGCCCCATGTGCGGCAAGAAAACGCTGTACGATTCCATGGTCGATGTCGGCAACCGCACCGTGTGCGCCAATTGCGCCAAGCTGGTCGCCGAAGACGACGCCGAAGGAACGGAGGAGCAGGAGGATGATTTCGAATTCGACGGCAAGGGAAAGCGCCGCAAACGCCTGCGCCGCCCCCTGACCAAGGGCGAAATGCTTCTGCGCCTCGTCCTGGCCCTGATTATCCTGGGCGCCGCCGCCTATTTCGTCTACATGTTCCTTCCCGATAGCTACAACATGTTTCGTTCCTACCTGCCGTCGGCCGTGAGCGATTTCCTGCCCGTCGCCCTGGTTCCGCCCCCGCCCATGCAGGCGCGGCCCGCGCAACAGGCGCAGCAGCGCGTTCTGCCGACCGTGCCGTTCGACTCGCCGCCCATCGATCGGGCCATCGCCGGGTTGGAGCTCCGCCACCAGCTGGCCATCGACGGCGCGCGCGGCCGGGAGAAAACCTTCACCGTCGCCATCTCCCCGAAACCCGACGGCGGCTACCGGCTGGACGCGCAAACCGGCCTGTTCGAATGGACTCCGGCCGAAACGGACGCCGGCAAGAGCTTCACCCTGACCTTCGGCGCCGAGTCCGCCAATTTCCGGTCGAAGGATCAGGTGACGGAAATCACGGTGATGGGCGGCGCCAGCTTTCGCCGGGTCGGCTTTTGGCCGCGTTTCGAAGAGGATTCCGTCCTGCACCTGGTCGCCAGCGATTTCACCGGGGCGGGCGGGCAGGATTTGATACTGGTGTCCGGGCAATACATCGACGGCGAAGCGCTGATTCTCGATCCCTCCGCTTCGGGCGGCGAGGCGGTTCGCGCGCGCGCGGGGTTGAAGGGCCGGCCCGTGGGGGCCGGCCTGATTTTGGCCGACAAGGAGAAGTGGCTGGCTGTGGCCGATTACTGGAGTTCCCGGCTCCGCTTTTTCGCCTACCGGAACCGGGCGCTGTCGGAAATGGCGGTGGCCGTCGATCTGCCCGGCCGGCCGCTCATGGCCGGGTTCAGCCAGCGGGATTCGCTGTCCGCCGTGCTGTGCCGGGTCGACGGCGGCATGCGCGTCGTCCTCTACCAGCAAAAAGGCCAGCTGGACAGCGAGAAACTGGGCGAATGGAACGTTCCGGACGAATTCGTCTGGCGCCGGCTGGTGGTGTTCCCGTCCCGGGGCGGCCCGAACGGAAAGCCGCTGGCCGCGCTCCTGGGCGGCCGGGCGGACGACGCCTTCCTCCTGCTTGAAATCGGCAGGGAGCCTTCCTACCCGTTCCGGGGCCAGAAACGGGGCCTGCTGATCGACGCGGTCGCCGACGCGGAATTCCGGCGCATCCATTGCCTGATCGATCGGGAAGGCTCTCTTTTCTTTTCCACCGTCGATCTGGACAACCTGGCCGCGCCCGCAGAGGAAACGCCCGCCGGCCCGGCGCCGGCCCTGTGCGGCATGGCGGCCCACCGCTCCCTGGAAGGCAAGGCGGCGGATCTCATGGTGCTGTCCAGCAGCCGGATAGGCCTCGCCTACGGCAATGGCGACAGGGCGCGTTCCGGGGCGGTGTTTCGGGATTTGCCGTCGCCCCCGCTCCTCATGGGCCGCCCGGCGGTCTTGTTGGGCGAGAAAGGGGCGGAAGCGGTTTTCGCCGGGGCGAAGGGCGAATTGTGGGCGGTGAGTCTGGCGAATTGAATCGGGGGAACGGGGTTGCATTTCGGTAAACTTGTGTGCGCGTCGCTTCTGGCGATGACGGTTTTGTCCTTTCCCTTTGTCCGCGCCGGCGACGCCGGGACGGATGCGTTCGCCGCGGCCGCCGCGGCGGAGGCGCAGGCGTACGAGGCGATCATTCCCGGTACGCTGAAGTGGGAAGCGGGAAATCTGCGGGAAGGAGGCCGGAATATCGACGGCCTGTCCGAAGCGGTGGCGTCCCAGTTGCTGTGGCTGGCCGCGCAGGCGCCGGCGCGGATCGAAACGCTGCAATTCCTCGGCATGGCGCTGTCCTCGCCGACGCCCGCGATTCGCCGGCAGGCGGCCGACATCCTGGCCGCGAGCGGAACGGACGACGCGGTGCGGCTGGTGGCGGGACGGCTGGAAAGCGAGCCGGACGGCGCAACCGCCATGCACATGATCGAATGCCTCGCCGCCATGCCCGACCGGCGGGCGGTGACCGCGCTGGTCGAACTCGTGCTCCGGAACAACGCCCGCCCCGAAATCCTCCACGCCGCCGCCGAAAATCTGCGCCGCCTCACCCGCGCCAACGTGCCGGACAATCCGCTCGCCTGGCGCGACTGGTGGCTGGACAACATGCCCTCCTACAGGTGAGCGGCGGTTTTTGATATTTCCCTTCAAATTCCCGACTACAAAAGTCAAAAAGGCTTTGCCATACATTGCGGTTTTTTCCCAACTTTTATTGGAAAAAGATCCTGTGGATAGGTATAATTCCCTGGCGTGTATCGGGGACCCTCGTCACGGGATGGGACAATGCCGCTGCCAATTTCCAGAACCCTTTTCATGGGGCCGGGCTTTTTGTGCGTGCCCAGCCTGCCCACCCGGCTGTGCACAATCATCGCCAGCGGGGTGGCGGTGACGGTGTACGACAGGCGGCAGTGCCTCGGCGGCGTCGGCCACTACACGCATCCGCTGCGCATCGGACGGGGGTCGACCCCGGACTTCGCCGCGCCCGCGCTGGTCGGCCTTATCCGCATGTTCGAGAAGGCGGGATCGAATCCCCGCCATTTGGAAACGTATCTCTACGGGGGAGCCGACAACCCGGACGCGCCGGGGTGCGATGCCGGACGCGGCGGGCTGAACTCCCGGATCGGCTTCGAGATTCTCGGGAAGCTCGGGGTCCGGGTGGCGGGAACCGACGTGGGCGGCCGATTCGCCCGCAAGCTGATTTTCTACACCGGAACCGGCGAAAGCGTGCTGGCCAAGGTGAACGATGTCAGTCCGGAGGACTGGTATCCCACTCCGGCGGGAATGGCCGGCGTCTGGGATTGATACGGAATACCTTATGGAACAGCCCTCCCCTCCCGGTTCCGAGCGCCCCGATCCGTTGCAGCAGAGACTGCAGCCGGACCCGGCCGATCCGCGCTACAAGCCGCCGGGCCGCAAGGTCCGCGACACCGTCGTCATGTACAACGCCGACATTTTCCAGCATCTCGGCCTCCAGAACATACCGCTCCCCGAATTCCGCGAACTGGCCAAACTGATCGACCACCATTTCGGCATCAAGGTGGGCGAGAACAAAATCACCCTGGTCACCGGCCGCATCCACCCCATGATGGAAAAATACGGCTTCGCTTCGCACCGCGCCTGCCTGGAGGCGATCAAGAACGATCCGTCCGGCGAGCTCCTGTCCGAACTGGCCAACCGCATTTCGACCAACCACACCGCTTTTTACCGCGAGGACGCGCATTTCAAAATCATGCTCGACAAAGTGCTTCCCGACCTGGCGAAGCACAAGGCGGAAACGAACGACCGCGACATCCGCATCTGGTGCGCCGCCTGCGCCACCGGAGAGGAGGCGTACACCATACTGTTCACGCTGTGGAAGTATTTCCATTTCGATTACCCGAACTGGCGCGCCGGCCTCCTGGCCACCGACATATCGGCCGCCGCCCTGGAGACGGCCAAGCGCGGCGTCTATACCGCCCAGCGCACCCAGCCCATTCCCCGCGACGTCAGGACGATTTTCTTCAACCAGGCGGACGGGGAGAATTACGAGGTCAAGCCCGAATACCGCGGGGAAATCACTTTCCGCCGCCTCAACCTGATGAACAAGACTTTTCCGTTCCGCCAGAAGTTCGACATCATTTTCTGCCGCAACGTCATGATCTATTTCAGCCGAGGCAACCGCATGCAGCTTCTGGATCGCCTCCACGACTGGCTGGTGACCGGCGGCTTCCTGTTCATCGGCCATTCCGAATCGCTGGTGGGCGCGCACGCGGGCTTCGAGTATGTGGCGCCCGCGGTGTATAGGCGAAGCGATTGATTGGATGGAAGTTTTGCATAATGGCGATTAAACCGCCAATCGCCATTATGCAAAAATCGTTTACGCTTGCGCCACAAAGGCTTTGATTTCAATTGACCGGACATTCGGCGGTTTGAAAGCCCGGTTTGCAAAACTTCAAATATACGATTTTTTCTTTGCGTTCTGCTTACTCCTTGTTCATTATGTACTTGTTTTAACATCGCATACCCCATGCATGTGTTTGATGAAACGCGATGAAAAAGGGATAAATCTTAATTTTCAATTCTTAAATCTTAAATCCTTACTCGGGGGGTTGTTTCCATGTCGGAAAAGATTCGCGTGATTATCGTCGACGATTCGGCGCTGGTCAGAGACATATTGTCGGTCGGCCTGTCCCGCGATCCCGATATCGAAGTGGTGGGCACGGCCGCCGACCCGTTCGAGGCGGGCGAGAAAATTCCGCTTCTCCGTCCCGACGTCATGACGCTCGATGTGGAAATGCCCCGCATGAACGGGCTGGAATTTCTCCGCCGCCTCATGCCCCAGTACCCGCTGCCGGTCGTCATGGTGTCGGCCCTGACCGAAAAGGGGAAACAGCTCACGCTTGACGCCCTCGCCCTCGGCGCCGTCGATTTCGTCGCCAAGCCGAAGGCGGATCTCGCCCGGGGCATGGAGCTGCTGCTGAACGAATTGACCATCAAGATAAAAATCGCCGCCAGCGCCAAGCTGCTCCGCTTCAAGAGCGGGGACGAGGGCAGGGGGCACAAGACCGAGCTCCAGACGGTCGAATCGCGGAAGGAGCAGATTGTCCACCACGCCGAGCCGTCGAGCCGCGTCATCGTCATCGGCGCCTCCACCGGCGGCACCGAGGCGGTGCGGGAAGTGGTCACCCGCTTCCCGGAGCGCACGCCCGGGATTGTCGTCATCCAGCACATGCCGGGCGGGTTCACCCGGCTGTTCGCCAACCGTCTCGACTCGGAGACGGCGATGCGGGTCAAGGAGGCGGAGGACGGGGATCAGGTTATCAACGGCCGCATCCTGGTCGCGCCGGGCGGGCGCCAGTTGGCTCTGTGCCGGGATTCGCGGACCGGGTATTCGGTGGCGATCACGGACGATCCGCCGGTCAACGGCCATGCGCCGTCGGTGGACACGGCCATGTTGTCGGTCGCTTCGACCGTGGGGAAAAACGCCATCGGCGTCATCCTGACCGGCATGGGCGCCGACGGCGCGGCCGGACTCAAGGCGATGCGCGACGCCGGCGCCCGCTGCCTTGCCCAGGACGAAGCCACCTCCATCGTGTTCGGCATGCCGGCCGAGGCGCTGAAACGCGGCGGCGCCGAGCGGCTGGTGCCGATCGGGGATATGGCGAAGGCGATTACGGAGTTTCTGAGAAAATAATTCACAATTCACAATTCACAATTCACAATTCACAATTAAGACGAAGAAGCCATTTTACCTTGATCATCAACAACAGACTTTCGGTGCATGTCAATCTGTTGTTGATGGGGCGGTAAAATGGCTTCTTCGTCTTAATGTGAATTATGAATTATGAATTGTGAATTTTCCCGCCCGTCGCCCCTTTCGACGCTCGGAACGCGTACACGCCCGCCTGCATGCCGGTCGCGGAATGGTAGCGTTCCTTGATGCGGGCCATGAACTCCTCCGCCTTGTCCGCCTCCACTAGATTGATGGTGGCGCCGCCGAAGCCGCCGCCGGTGAGGCGGGAGCCGTAGCAGCCCGGGAGACCCCGGGCCGCCTCGACCATGGCGTCGAGTTCGGGGCCGGAGTTTTCGAAATCGCGGCGGCTGGAATCGTGGGACTGGCTGAACAATTCGCCCAGCCGGCCGGCATCGCCCCGGTTCAGCGCGTCGGCGGCCGCCATGACGCGGACGTTCTCGGTCACGATGTGGCGGGCGCGGTGGTAGTCCTCTTCCGACAACTCTTTTTTGCAGCCATCCAGTTCCTCCAGCGTGACGTCGCGGAGGTGGGTGACGCTTTTTCCCGGGATGAGGCGCGCGCACACCTGCGCCGCCCTGAAGCAGCTGGCCTGGCGCCGGTTGTAGTCGCCGGCCGAAAGCGAGTGGGGCGAATTGGTGTCCGCCACCACCAACTCGAGATGGTCGGGGAGCGGGGCGTACTGGAGGATTTTGTGGGCGCGGCAGTCGAGCAGGAGGATTTTGCCTTCCTCGCCCATGCCGGACGTCCACTGATCCATTATGCCGCAGTTGACGCCGACGAAACCGTTCTCCGCCGCGCGGCAGTTGATCGCCATGTCCATGGCCGGCATGTCGAAGCCGAGCATGGCCTGGAGGAAATTGCCGACCGCCATTTCCATCGCCGCCGAGCTGGACAAGCCGGCTCCGAGCGGCACATCGCCGGTGATCAGCGCTTCGAACCCGCCGGAACGGTTGCCCAGCTTGTTCATCTGCCACACCACCGCCATGACGTAGTTGAGCCAGTGCTCTTTATCGCTTTTGACCGGATCGTCGACCTGGAAGGAAGAACCGGACTTGAAGGTGAGGGAATAGACGCGCGCCGTGTTGCCGGGAATCGGCCGTCCGACCACGGCGATGCGGCGATCGATGGCGGCGGCGAGGGCGAAACCTTCGTTGTAGTCGGTGTGGTTGCCGAGCACTTCGACCCGGCCGGGCGCCAAACCGTGGAATTCGGCGTTTTCGCCGAAGATGTTGGCGAATTCCTCGGCGGCTGCGATGACGAGCTTGTCCATATGAACCCCCAAATTCTAAAATTTAGATTTAAGAATATAGAATTTTCCTGTTCGCGGCGCTCTTATACCCAAAGCGGATTGGTTTTGGGTAAACGTAAATCCCAAGCCCAAAGCGCGTGCGATGGTTATGG
>JAVBRW010000020.1:0-2583 GCA_031547475.1 Planctomycetota bacterium | reverse complement strand
GAACGCAAAGTGGAACTGGGCTCCCATGTCCTTTTTCTCGCCACAGTTGAGGAGGTGGCGGTGGATTCGGCGCTTATCGACAGCGGCGGCAAGTTCCATATCGAACGTGCCGATTTGCTGTGTTTCGCCCACGGGTTTTATTTCGGGCTGGGGCGGGAAGTCGGGCATTTCGGCTGGTCGGTGCGGAAAAAGCCGGTTGGAAAAGGCGGGCGGCGGAAAAGCGGTCATTCGTAAAAATCTCTTTATAAATCAAAAAATGCCTGTATATTGATTGATAACCCGGGAGGTTATCAATCATGGAATGGAATTGGCAACATCCGGATTGGCCGAATTTCCAATGGGATGCGCGGGAGCTGGCCCGTTCCGAAGCCGTTTTTCTCGAAGAGGCGGGGGTGATTGTCGGATCGGCCAAGCATTTGCGCGAGGCCGATCGGGAAGCGTTGACGGTTGAAACAATGACCAGCGATGCGGTCGACACTTCGCGGATCGAGGGCGAATACCTGGATCGGGAAAGCGTGCAATCCTCCATCCGCCATCGGCTTGGACTGGCGACAAACCGGCGTGTGGTCGCACCGGCCGAAGCGGGCATTGCCGAAATGATGGTGAATGTTTTTCAAACCTTTTCCAAGCCGCTGTCCCACGACGTTCTGTTCGGCTGGCACGGTATGGTCGCCGGGAGCAGGATGGACTTGACCGAGGTCGGGCAATACCGGACCCACGCCGAACCCATGCGGATTGTGTCCGGGTCGGGGATGAAGGCGAAAGTGCATTTCGAAGCCCCCGCCTCGAAACGGGTGCCGGATGAAATGGATCGGTTCATTGACTGGTTCAATCGCGGCATGGCCGGCGACGGGTCGGCGCTTCCCGTCCTGGCTCGCGCAGGCATCGCCCATCTCTGGTTCGAGAGCATTCACCCGTTCGAGGACGGGAACGGCAGGATTGGCAGGGCGGTCGCGGAAAAGGCGCTGATGCAAGGCATATCGAATCCGGCCGCGACATCGCTGTCTTCAACCCTCCTCATCCACCGGAAAGAGTATTACCACGCGTTGGAACTGGCCAGCCGTACGCTCGAAATCACCGACTGGCTGCTGTGGTTCTCTTCCGCCGCCATTGAAGCGGGAAGAAGGACGCTTGCCCAAGCCGAGTTCCTGATTCACAAGGCAAAGCTGCTGGATGCGCTGAAAGACGCCATCAATTCCCGCCAGGAAAAAGCCTTGCTCCGTATGCTGGACTCCGGCATCGACGGTTTCAAAGGCGGCCTCAGCGCCAGGAATTACGCGACCATCACCGGCGCCGCCCCGGCGACGGTCACCCGGGATCTGGCGGATTTGGTGGCGAAAGGCGCTTTGCGGCGGGAAGGGGAACGAAAAGCCAGCCGGTATTATTTGAATTTCCCCGCTTTTCGCGCTTCCTTTCCTTATGGCGCCGGACAGGCCTCAACTTTTCCCGATTTTCGCTTGCCAAATCCGCAAGGCTGAAGTCTAATGTTGGGGTTGTGAAACAGACTCGGGGTTTAGTCGGGGAGGACATCACCATGGGTATTTTCAAAGCGTACGATGTGCGGGGCACATATCCGGATCAAATAAACGAATCCTTGTTCGAAGCCATCGGCATGGCGGCGCCGCAGGTCCTGAAGGCGAAAACGGTTGTGGTCGGACGCGATATGCGCGAATCCGGCGTCCCGCTCTCGCAGGCCATGATCCGCGGCCTCACCAAGGCGGGCGTCGACGTCATCGACATCGGCATGGCTTCCACCCCCATGGTCTATTTCGCCACCGCCTTCCTCACGGCGGACGCCGGCGTCCAGATCACCGCCAGCCACAACCCTGCCGCCTACAACGGCTGCAAATGGTGCCGGGAAGACGCCATCCCGGTCGCCTACGACAGCGGCCTGTCGGACATGGAAAAGCTGGTCAACAAGAACGCCTTCACCGCCGCCGCCAAGCACGGTTCGGTGAAAAACGCCGACATCGGCTCCGAATACCGCGCCAACCTGCTGAAATACGCCGGCAGCATCAAGCCGCTGACCGTCGTCGTCGACGCCGGCAACGGGGTGATGGGCGCCTTCCTGCCCGCCCTGTTTTCCAAGCTGCCCTGCGAAATGATCCCGCTCTACTTCGAGCCGGACGGCAATTTCCCCAACCATGAAGCCAACCCCATCAAGGCGGAGAACATGCGGGATCTCGTCGCCAAGGTGAAAGAGGTTGGCGCCGACCTCGGCGTTGCGTACGACGGCGATGGCGACCGCAGCGCCTATGTGGACGAGCAGGGGAACATCATCCCGTCCGATTTCGTCACCGCGCTCCTGTCCGGCGAAATGCTGGCCATGGATCCGGGCGCGACCATTTTCTACGATCTGCGCAGGTCCAAGGTGGTGAAGGAGGAGATCGAACGGCTGGGCGGCGTAGCCAAGATGTGCCGCGTCGGCCATTCATATATCAAGGCCATGATGCGAGAGGAAAGCGCCATTTTCGCCGGCGAGTTGTCCGGTCACTTCTACTTCCGCGATCTCCACTACACCGACAACGCCGAAATGGCCATGCTGTCGGTCCTGAACGTGCTGTCGAAAACCGGCAAAAAGCT
>JAVBRW010000269.1:0-7533 GCA_031547475.1 Planctomycetota bacterium | reverse complement strand
GCCCGCGTTCCGCAAACGAATGCATTGTCCCGCAACCAATTCGCCAATGAAATGAGGGCGGCCACAAGGGCCGCCCCTACCGGTGATCGTTGTGTTTATTCTGGTTTGAAGATCAAAAAATCAAGTCGATGCGGCATTATGCACTTTTTACAGCAACAGCCCCATCGCCGCGTTGGCGATGAGATCCTGGTTGCCGCTTTCGTTGGACGGTTTGAGAACGCAGGCGTCGACGCCGTTGCCGGGGGCCATGACGCGCTGGATTTTCTCGCTGTTGGCGGTGCAGATGACGAAATAGCAGGGAACGAATTTGTGGACGATCTTCAGATCGCGGCAGAATTCAATCCCGTTCTTCCCTTCCATTTCCAAATCGCTGATGACAACGCGCGGCTTGTTTTCCAGCGCCGTGGCGAGGCCCTCCTCCGGGTTGGCGGCCTGGCATACGGAAAAGCCGTGATCCTCCAAAAGCTTCCGCAAATAGTCGCGCTGATAGGTCGAGTCCGACACCACCAGAGCGCTTCGGTGCTGGGACGAAACCGGCGTCGCCATGAGGTGGGAAATCAGCTTCCGGTAGGCGGCAAGCTGGACGCGCATGCTTTTGGCGTCGTGCTCGATGTCGGCGATCTCCTGCGCCCGATCGCTTTCGCGGCCCAGTTCGTAGCGGAAACGGGCGGGGCCGCTGATGGCGCGCTCGACATAGTTGGCCAATGCCTCCAGGTTGATCGGCTTCTCCATGATGGCGGCGGCGCCCTCGTTCACCGCCATGAGGATGTGCGACACCGGCGTGTCCTCGGGCAAGATGAAGATGAACCGGGGAATCCGCGCGCTGTCGGTGGCGGCCTGCAGCATTTTGACGCTGAACGCGTCGTCCGGGAGGTAGTCGACGATGGCCACGTCCGCCTTGGCTTCGAGCAGCTCCTCGGCCAGGCGCTTCGGGTTGTCCATGGCGGTTATCGGATCGCGGGCGGCGATGGAATGCTTTTTCAGCCTGAGGGCGGAGGCGACGTTGTCCCGATCTTCGCGATCGGCCAGGCTCACGAGAATTTTCGGCATGACGCACCCTTCCTGCAGGTTATTCCATCATCAGGTTTTCGAAAACATCGACCGAATAATGGCGCTGGAGCTGGTTCTTGAAGAAGCGGTTGATATCGTCCAGCGACAGCTTGGACGCGAACATGATTTTCAGCTTGTCCTTGGCTATCCCCTTTTCGATGCGCTCGAGGGACGGCACCGAATCGATAATGTCCGCGACCATGGTCAGGCGGCGGATAATCAGGTAGGAGATGAGGGACGAATCCTGGAACGACGGTTTCAAATGGATCATGCTCTGGAACACCCGCGTGTCCGGCGTCGCCATCTTGGCGTGGAACAACAGGGTCCCCAGCGGGGACATGCGGAAAACGCCGTCGTCCTCGTTCCCGTCGTCCTTTTTCTTGATGAGCGTGTCGTGGCGGCGGTAGCGGTCGAGGGTGGTGCGGAGCTCCTTGTCCGTCACCTCGTAGCCGCGGCCGGCGCGGATCTCGACCAGGCCTTTTTCGAGATTCTTCACCGCGTCGAGAAGCAGGTCGATTATATCCTGGCTGACTTCGAGGGTTTTTTCGCGGATTTGATCGAGGACCGATTCCACCTCGTGGACAAAGGCGCCGACGTTGGTGAAGCCGGTCATCATGAAATTGCCCTTGATCGAGTGGAAATGGCGGAAAATCGTGTTGACCCGGGCGATGTTTTCCGGGTCTTTCTCGAGCTGGAAAATGTCCTCGTTCAGTTCCTTCAAAATATCGTGGATTTCGATGAAGAACTGCTCGGCCAGGCCTTCGTCCATTTCGGCGGCGGGCGCGCCCTTGCCGGCGGCGGGCGCCGCCTTGGCTTCCGGCTCGGGCCGGGCCTTTTTGGCCTGGGCGGCCGGCCGGGCGGCGAGCGCTTCCTCCACCGAGAATGACGGCGAGCCGTCGTCCGACACCGGGATGGCGGAGGTGGTGGTGTAGGAGTCTGCGTCCAGCGCCGTCCCCTGCGCCATGGCGACCAGTTCGAACGGCTCGATAATCATGCCGAGCTGGCTGCCGCCGAGGATGGTGGGGCCGGAACTGCCGGTGGCGTGGAACCCGTCCGGCAACGGGATGAGCACCAGTTTTTGCGGGCGGATGAACTCCGACACCTTGCAGGCGATGCGGCCGTTCTTGGCTTCGATGGTGATGATGGGGACGGCATCCAATTCCACCTCTTCCCGAAGTTCCGAACCGGTCAGCAGGTTGAGGAGATCGTGGAGGGGCAGGATGGAGTTGAGGTACAGGATCGATTCGGTCCTGCCCATGGTCGTGTTGATCTCGTTCCTGCGGATGGCCTGGGTGGCGACGACATTGCCGACCGGCACGGCGAAATAGCCGTAGCCGGCGCGGATGATGACCGCGTCCGTTATGTTGACGGCCGAGAGTTGGGGAATTTTGTAGGTGAATTCGGAGCCCTTGCCCTTGGTGGTGTCGATGAGTATTTCGCCGCCCATCGATTCGACCGTCGATTTGACCACATCCATGCCGACGCCCCGGCCCGATATTTCCGTCGCCTCGCGTGCGGTGGAAAAGCCGGGGTTCATGATCATCTGGGCGCATTCCTCCTTCGACAACTGGGCGCCGGGCTGGGCATAGCCTTTTTCCACCGCGATCCGCTGGATGAGATCGGTGTCCAGGCCCTTGCCGTCGTCCTTCACCGAGACGTAGGTGAAGCCTTCCTTCTTGAAGGCGGAGAGGACGAGGCTGCCGGTCGGCTGCTTGCCGGCGTGCTGGCGTTCGAGCGGATCCTCGAGGCCGTGATCGATGGCGTTCCGGATCTGGTGGGCGAGGGGCTCGTAGAGGCGTTCGGCCACGGTTTTGTCGACCAGGGTGTCTTCGCCGATGATTTCGAAATTGACCTGCCTGCCGCGCTTTTTGGCGATGTCCCTGACCAGCCGGCGGAAACGGAGGAACGTCTCCTTTATCGGCACCATGCGGATGTCCATGACCAGGTGGTGGAGGTCGGACGAGATGCGGTTGGTGGACATGGCGGCCAGCTTGACCATTTCCATGGTGTCCTTGTCCACCTGTTCCGGCGAATTGTTGAGGTGGCGCTGGAGAATGGAAATGTTCGAAGCGGCGATGATGATTTCGCCGGTCAGTCCGAGAAGCGTGTCGAGGTGGGAAATCTTGACCGCCATGCGGTCGAGTTCCGCTCCCTGCTGACCCGGATCGCCTTTTTCGGCGGGTTTGGTTTGCGGCTGGTTACCAGTCATGGTCGAATATCCTCGCGAGAACGGCTTTGACCATCTCCATGGAGGGCGGTTTGATGATATAGTCGTCGGCCCCGAGATGGAGGGCCCGGAAAATGTATTTCGCATCGTCGTGGGTCGAGATGATGACAATCGGGAGGCGGCGGTATTGGGGAGTGTTGCGGAGCGCCTCGGTCAGTTCGAACCCGTCCATTTCCGGCATGACCAGGTCTGACAACACCATGTCGAATTTTTTGGTTTTCAGGACGGTTTGCGCCTCCAACCCGTTTTCCGCCTCTTCCGCGCGCATCCCGAGTGCGACGACGATATCCTTCACCGCGCGCCTGACTGCCGGATAGTCGTCGACAATGAGGATGGATTTGTTTTTCCAGGGAGTGGACGCGTCAGCGGCTGACATCGGCTTCCTTTCCGCGCGAGAGTGCCGTCCCGGGGAAATACCGGACACCTAGGCACAGTGCGTATCCTGCTGAAGTTAAGACTTTGCACATTCTAGTCGTTGAGATGCCATTATATACAGGAGAATGGCATTGTCCACAGGCAAGTTTTTTTCGGGGGATTCCGGGCAAGCCTCGCGAGTTCAGCCCGAGTTGTCACGCTTCCCCGGATTACGGGGACACGTAACGCAATTGCTTGCAAACCGCCGCAAGCAATTGCGCAACATGTCCCCGCAATCCCCGCAATCCAACTCACGGCACAATGCGCATCTTTCCGCCGATCGGCAGCCGTTGCGTCCGGTTCGCCTTGTCGGAGAAGGGGCCGGAATTGGTTTTGCATGCGTATTCCAGTTTTTTCATGGCGAAATACTCGTCGGTGGCGCCGGCATCGGCATTTTTCGGCTCATAATAAAACTGCGACATGTGATTTTTATCCAAATGTTTGTACATGACCTCACCCAGCGGTTCGAACGAATCGCAGCGGGCGCAATAGATTTCCTCTTTCACCAGATCGCAGAAAAAGAACAGATCCATGGGCAGGATGACCGGCGTTGCACCGGAGACGTTGTTCCCTTCGTTGATCTCCCTGACGCAGCGCTGGATAAGCTGCATCAGCAGTGCGATAAAGCCTTTAAGCTCTTCGCCGAATTCGGACACGAACACGTATTTGGGCCGCAGTTGGGTAATGAGGCGGATGACGCCCTGAACGCCGAGATGGTTGGGGTAGAAGTATTCGCCCAGCCGGTCCTGGCGATCGATCGACTGCAGTTCGTTTTCGCCGATGGAGCCGAGATGGGGGATGAGGAAATCCACCTCGCCCGGTTTGACGCCGTAGCGGCTGCCGATTTCCAGTTCGCCCACCTTGTCGGCGGTTATTTCGACCTTGGAGGGGAACAGGCCGGTGTCGCCGGTGAACAGCACGGTTTTGACCGGTTTGGTCGGCAGGGTGAAATGGAGGCCGACGGCGAAGGTGGAGGAGAAAATCTCGTCGTGGTTGGCGGGGAGCACCCGCATTTTCAGCCCGCCCTCCAGGAGGTATTCCTCGCCCGGGGCGATGATGCGCACGTCGCCCAGTTGATCGGTGGCCCGCAGGTTGATCATGGGGGAAAACTTCTGGAACGCTCCGAGATTCATGTACAGATTCACCGGCGGACGCGACCGGAGCCGCCCCGACACGCTGGGCCGCGCCGCCGCCTTGTTCCGCTGATAGAACAGGGTGAGAATGGATTCGAGATCGTTTGTGTGATCGTTGTGGGCGTGGGTGACCACGATGTTGTGGATGTCGGCCAGCCGGCCGCCCATGGCGTTGAAGTTTTCCAGAAAATTGAACCCCGGGTCGATGACGGTCCCGAAGCCGTTGGAACAGAGGAAATAGCCGCCGCCGACGCTCGATTCCTCCTCCTCGCGGAGCGGGAGGCTGGGGGTGAAGGAGTTCCATTTGCGGGCGCCGAGGAGAAACACGCCGTTTTTGACAAACATGCTGGAACTGTTGATGAACACGTTGAAGTTGCTTTTCGCTTCTTCAATGCTGCGGCGGAACGATTTGATGTCTTCGCGGAAAATTTCCCACGTTTTATCCATGACGCGGGCGATATCGCCGTATTCGCCGCCGACGTCGCCCTCCGCTTCTTCCGGCTCGAGAACGCCGGCGGCGTCTTCGGCCGGCAGGAGGCGGACGCTGTCGGCGCCTATCCCGAGCCGGTTGAGCCAATAGCGCTTGCCCCGCCGGAGGCGCTCGCTCGGGTGCGGGAGGCCGAAGGCCTGGTTCACCGCCCGGGCGGCCTCGGCCGGCTGTTTCAGCTTGGTCAGGGCGATGGCTTTTTCCAAATAATGATAGGGGTTGTTCCGGTCGAGGACGATGACGCGGTCGTAGGCGGCGGCGGCCTGCCGGTATTCGCCCGTTTCGATAAGGGTGCGCGCCTTGTTGATAAGGGAGGCGGTGTCTCCGGGGTTCAGTTCGAGCGCTTTGTCGTACCAGGCGAGCGCTTCCGCGTGGCGGCCGAGCATGGACAGGCTGACGCCTTTTTGACGCATGGCGGCGGTGTCGCCGGGATCGATGGCCAGCGCCTTGTCGAACCAGGCGAGCGCTTCCTCGTTCCTGCCGCTCCGGGACAGGCTGACGCCGAGGTTCCGCATGGAGGCGGCGTCGCGGGGATTGGCCTCGAGCGCGTTGTCGAACCACATGAGCGCTTCGTCCACCCGGCCGAGGCGCGACAAACTTATCCCTTTCTGGCGCATGGCGGCGTAGTCGTTCGGATCGAACACGAGCGCCTGATCGTACCAGGCCAGCGCGTCCTCGTCCTGGCCGGACGCGGCGAAGGACATGCCGAGGTGGCGGAGGAGGAACGGGTCTTCGGGCCGGTGCAGGAGCGCGACGGTCAGGCGCCGTTTCTGCTCTTCGCGATCGCCCGTGAGATAGAACGCGGCGCCGCCCCGGAAGAATTCGTGGTAACCCGGTTCGCTTTGGGACGCGTCCAGCGCCTCATCCAGCAGTTCGCGGCCCTGATTGACCGCGCCCGCCTTGAACGCATCGTCGATGCGGCGGGAAAGATCGCGGAAGGAGGATATGTCAGGGGTGGGCATGGGGTCTCCGTTGGACATTTTCATTAAAAAAGGGGCCGGCAAATCCGGCCCCGAAACATCAAAATAATCTGTATCCCCCGCCTCACTGTCCTTCGGTGTAGCGCGCCTCGACCAGCGTGTGGGACCGTTTGTGGCTGATGTCGAGGGGGTGCGGGCGGATGTTCCAGATGTCGGTCGCGTATTCCATTATCGTCCGGTCGGAGGAGAACTTGCCGGAGCGGGCGGTGTTGAGGATGGACTTTTTGGTCCATGCCTTCTGGTCGGAATAGTCGGCTTGCAACTGGGTGTGGGCGGCGTCGTAGGACGGCATGTCGGCCACGATCAGGTAGCGGTCGCCCCATTCCAGGAGGTACTTCCGGATCGGCTCGAAAATGTTGCCTTCTCCGACCGAGAAATGGCCGCCGAACAACAGTTCGAACGCCTGGCGCATTTCATCGTTCTGCGTGTACAGGCTGGCCGGGTTGTAGCTTCTGGACAATTCCTTGGCCTGTTCGGCGTCGAGGCCGAAAATATACATGTTTTCCTTGCCCACCTCTTCCATGATTTCGATGTTGGCGCCGTCCAGGGTGCCGATGGTGATGGCGCCGTTCAGCATGAACTTCATGTTGCCGGTGCCGCTCGCCTCGGTGCCGGCGGTGGAAATCTGCTCCGACACGTCGGTGGCCGGGATAATCTTCTCGGCCAGCGACACGCGGTAGTTGGGCAGGAAAAACACTTTCAGACGATCGCCGATGACCGGATCGTTGTTGACGACGTTGGCGACGTTGTTGATCAGCTTGATGATCAGCTTCGCCATTTCGTAGCCGGGCGCCGCCTTGGCGCCGAACAGGAAGGTCTGCGGCGTCCACGGCAGGTTCGGGTTTTTCCGCAGCCGATTGTAAAGCATGATGATGTGCAGGATGTTCATCAATTGGCGCTTGTATTCGTGCAAACGCTTGACCTGGGTGTCGAAGATGGAATCGGGGTTGAGGACGAAGCCGGTTTCCTTTTTCACGTGATCGACCAGGGCCAGCTTGGCTTTGCGGCGCGTCTCGCGGAACTCCTTGTGGAATTCCCCGTCGTCGGCGAACTGCTCCAGCTTCCGCAGTTCGTCGAGGTTGGTGATCCAGCCGCTGCCGATATGCTTGGTGATGAGGGCGGCCAGCGACGGATTCGACTTCAACAGCCAGCGGCGCTGGGTAATGCCGTTGGTTTTCGAATTGAAGCGTTCCGGATACATGTCGGCGAAGTCGGGCACGACCCGGCTCTTCAGGAGCTCGG
>JAVBRW010000026.1:0-8230 GCA_031547475.1 Planctomycetota bacterium | reverse complement strand
GGCGAAAAACGGGATCTTGTGCCGGGATAATTCGGTGTAGACAATCGACAATCTTAAATACATTTGAAAGTCTTCATGGCAAACTGGTCCGACCCATTCACAAAGCATCTCGAGCGTCTTTTGTCCGGAATGGACAAGGATAGCGTTCTGGCGCGTTACGGCTGGGTCGAGGAATATGCGCGGACGGCGGCCGAGGCGCTGTCGCCGGCCAGTCTCGCCAGTCGGCCGCCGCACGAAATCTACGGCATTCTCGATGCCATCCGCCTCCCGAAGTGCCAGGTCCGCATGACCAATCTCGGGCGCGTCAACCAGGCGTCGGAAGTGGTGGAAGGCATAGCGGCGCTGCTGAAAGAGCCGGGCGATTTCGCCAAAAAATACCGGGCCGGGAAAATTCCCCAGGCCGGAACGGTGGCGCTGAGCCAGATACTCGCGCTGGCGCGGCCGGATCGGTTCGCGGTCAGGAACGCGCCCTTCACCCGCGCCCTGGCCAAGCTGATTCCGTTTTACACCGCCAAGGCGCTGGACGAGCTCGGCTATGAGGAATATCTGGATATATGCCGCGAACTCGTCCGGGCGGCGGTGGCGCATTTCAAAAATTTCGGATTGGGGGAGTGGGCCGAGCGGCACCGTTTCCTGCTGCTGTATGCGCTGTTGGTGGAAAGTTGAACCTGAAGTTTTGCAAAATGGCGATTACACAGCCAATCGCCATTTTGCAAAAATCGTTTTTGCCTGCACCGCGGAGGTTTCGATTTTTACAAACCGGGCATTCGGCGGTTTGAATGCCCGGTTTGCAAAACTTCAGTTGAACCGGAGATTTCCCGAAGGGGGAAGAGCGATGCCGTTTATAAAACTCGAATCCAACCTGAATATTCCGGAAGAACGCGCGGCGCCGCTTTCGCGGGCGCTTGTACGCGCGGTGTCGAAGCTGACGGGAGAGGCGGAAAAGGATTTGTCGGTGAATCTCGCCGGCGGCCGGCGCATGCGCATGGCCAACACGGACGATCCCATCGCCCATATCGAAATCAAGGGAGTCGAATACCCGAAGGACAAGGCGCAGCCGCTTGCCGAAGCCATCAGCGCCATTGTCGAGGAGCAGCTCGGCATTCCTGACGATCGGATCTACATCGCCGTTGTTTCGAACCGCCTTTCCATGTGGCGGGTGAACGGGGCGGAGCGGCGGCAGGAAAGGGCGTGATGTTTGTCGTTGCCGTTATGTCCATCCGGGGTAATCAATGATGGCACCGAATCGAATTAAGAATTAACAATGAAGAATGAATAATGGATGATTTAATGGGTTAATTGACAATGTCCCAAGCAGTGCGCGATGACTTGGGACCATTGTCAATTAACCCATTAAATCATCCATTATTCATTCTTCATTGTTAATTCTTAATTCGAAATTATCCCCGCCCTCTTTTCCGCATTGCGATCATCCGCCCAACCGCTTATCATACTTTCATGCGTCAACGAGGTAACTCGTCCCCGTCCCTACAACAGCTTGTGAAAGGACCAAAGCATGAAACAGCCAAACCCGAAGCCGCTGGTCGAAACCAGGTCGTGGAAAGCGCTCGCCCGCCACCGCAAAGCCATGGCCAAGGTGAAAATGCAGGATCTGTTCGCCAAGGACAAGAAGCGGTTCAATCGCTATTCCATCGCATTCGGGGACATGCTGGTCGATTTTTCCAAAAACCGCATCACCGACGACACGCTCCGCCTGCTGTTCGATCTCGCCCGCGAAGCCGGCGTGGCGGACTACCGCGATCGCATGTTCCGGGGCGACAAAATCAACTTCACCGAGGGCAGGGCAGTCCTCCATGTGGCGCTCCGCAACCTGTCCGAAAAGCCCATACTGGTCGACGGCGCCGACGTCATGCCCGGCGTCATGCGCGTTCTCGAACAGATGAAAAAGTTTTCCGATGCGGTCCGCTCCGGGAAATGGCTCGGCTTTACCGGCAAGAAAATCACCCATGTCGTCAACATCGGCATCGGCGGCTCCGATCTGGGGCCGGTGATGATTTGCGAAGCGCTGACGCCGTACCAGGACGGGCCGGAAGTGCGGTTCGTCTCCAACGTCGACGCCAGCGATTTCGCCCACAAGACCCGCGATCTCGATCCCGCCTCCACCCTGTTCATCGTGGCGTCCAAAACCTTCACCACCCAGGAAACCATGACCAACGCCGAAACGGCGCGGAAATGGCTGCTCGCCAAGCTGAAGGACAAAAAGGCGGTGGCGAAACATTTCGTCGCCCTGTCGACCAACAAGGCGGAGGTGGAGAAATTCGGCATCGACACCGCCAACATGTTCGAGTTCTGGGACTGGGTCGGCGGCCGTTATTCGTCGTGGTCCGCCATAGGCCTGTCCGTCTGCTGCGCCGTCGGGTTCCGCAATTTCCGCGAGCTATTGGCCGGCGCCCACGAGATGGACGAGCATTTCCGCACAACGCCGTTCGAGAAAAACATTCCGGTCATTCTGGCGCTCCTCGGCATCTGGTACAACAATTTCTGGGACGCCGACACCCAGGCGATTCTCCCGTACGATCAATATCTTTCCCGTTTCGCCGCCTATTTCCAGCAGGGCGATATGGAATCGAACGGCAAGCATGTCGACCGTGACGGCAACAATGTCAACTACCAGACCGGGCCGGTCATCTGGGGCGAGCCAGGCACCAACGGCCAGCACGCGTTTTACCAGTTGATCCACCAGGGCACCAAATTGATCCCCTGCGATTTCATCGCGCCCGCCGTTTCCCACAATCCGCTGGGCGATCACCACGTCAAGCTGCTGGCCAATTTCTTCGCCCAGACCGAAGCGTTGATGAAGGGGAAAACGCTGGCCGAGGTCAAGGCGGAGATGAAGGCGGCCGGCGTTCCGGCTGCCGAAATCCGCGCCCTGGCGCCGCACAAGGTGTTCGACGGCAACCGTCCGACCAATTCAATCCTGATCAAGAAAATCACGCCCCGTTCGCTTGGCGCCCTGGTTGCCCTGTACGAGCACAAGATCTTTGTCCAGGGCGCGATTTGGCGCGTCAATTCGTTCGACCAGTGGGGCGTCGAACTCGGGAAAGTGCTGGCCAAGACCATTCTGGCCGAGGAGAAGGAACTGCTGGCGGGCAAAAAGCCCGATTTGTCGAAACACGACTGCTCCACCGCCGGCCTGCTGGCCGCGTTCGCCGGGATGCGCGGAAAGTGAGCACAATGAAGAGCGTGCCGGAACGTTTGCGGGAGACGGGAGCGGGCGGTTTCATAGGCGAGGCGCAGTTCCTCAAGCTGCGTTCCCAATACGAGCGCAAATGGGGCGCGAAGCTGGCCGTTCTCGACGCGGACGGCGGTCTGGTCATGGGGCGTTTGCCGGACGGCGGCGACACGCCCGAGTGCCGCCGCCTGTTCGGCATGCAGATGCAGGAAGCGATCCGCTGGGGCGACGCGCCGTTCGATCTGCTGGCCGACGGGACGATGGTCTGGGTCGTGCCGCTCCTTTTGAACCAGCGCATGATGGGCGGGGTGGCGGCCCACCTGGGCCGGAAGCAGTTGTTCGCCCGCGACGACGACGATACGCCGAGCGTCAACGTGCGGGAAGCGGCGGTCGAGCTCCGGCGCCTTCTGGAGGAGGAGAACCTCACCAACGCCTCCCTTCTGGAAATGCGCCGGGGCGAATACATGTCCGAGCGCCGGCGGGCCGAGGCCATACACGCGTTCAAAACCTATTCCCCCGATTTCCGCACCATCTATATCCGGGAGGAGCCGGCCCTGATGACGGCCATCCGGAAAGGCGATCGGGAAGAGGCGCGGAATTTGCTGAACCGCATACTGGTCGTGCTCCATTACCAGGCCGGCGACAACCTGGCGCTCATCAAAAGCTTTTTCCTCGAAATCGTCACCCTGATGTGCCGCACCGCCGTGGAGACGGGCTGCGACGCGCGGGAGTTGTTGGGCAAGAATTACGAAGCGTTCACCGACCTGTCCAGCATCCGCTCGGACGACGAGCTGGGGCCGTGGCTGCACGACATGCTCGAGCGCCTGATGGACGCCATCCACCGGCACCGGAACGATTCGCCGATGGCGCTGTTGCAGGCGGCCATGGCGTTCATGCACGAAAATCTCCACCGCGACATTTCCCGCGATCAGGTGGCGGAGGTGGCGCATTTGTCTCCCGCGCATTTTTCCCGCATTTTCAAAAAGGAGATGAAGGAAAGCTTTACCGACATGCTGAACCGCATGCGCATCGATCACGCGGCCGAACTGCTGGCGCGGACTGACCGCAGTCTGTGCATGGTGGCGCTCGACTGCGGCTTCAAGGATCAGAGCTATTTCACCAAGGTGTTCCGCAAATACATGAAAAAGACGCCGCGGGAATACCGCGTGCGGCTGCAGACGTCCAGGAAGGAGGAGGGCGCGTGACCAAGGGACGAGCCGCCGTTGCGCATCCCCACGACGTTTTGGCCCGCCACTTCCTGTCGTCCGAGGATGTGGCCGCCGATCTGCTGCGGCGCTATCTCGATCCCGAGGTGGCGGAACTGCTCGATCTGGATCGGCTCAGGTGCGAATCGACCGGCGCGGTGGACGAGACGCTGTCGGAGTATATCGGCGATCTGCGCTATTCCACCACCTTCAGGCACAGCGATCGGCGGTCGGAAGTGTTCATTTTCCTCGAGCACCAATCGAAAAAGGACCGGATGATTGGTTTCCGCCTGCTTCGCTATATAATCAACGAGTACGGCAAGCTGCTGGACGGGCAGGGCGGTTCGGGGCGTATTGAAGCGTTTCCCTATCCGGTGGCGGTGGTGCTGTATCACGGCAAAAGCAGGTGGAAGGATTTCCCGCGCATGCCGGATTTGATCCAGAAAGCGCCGGGCGCCGATCCGGATGTTTTGAAATTTCCGCTGTTTCTGATCGATCTGGCCGCGTTGCCGGACAATGCGATACAAGGCCTTCCCGCTCTGCGGGCATTGCTGGAGGCGTTGCGGGCGGCGAGCGCGGGGAATTTGGGCCGGAGAATCGACAGTATAACCGGAGAGCTGGCGCAGGCGAAGGGTGACCGGCGGGCGGGCGGCTGGATGTCGGCGTTGTTGCGTTACGCCGCCGAACATATAAAATTCAAGAATGCCAAGGAGTTTTATGTCCGGGCATTTGGCAGGTTGTTCAACCGCAAGGAGGCCGAAAATATGGCTATGACCACAGCAAAAGAGTTCGAGCTTGAGGGCGGCGCAAAAATGATCGTCACCGTGCTGTCCACCCGTTTCGGCCGGGTTCCCGCCAGTGTGAAAAAGGCGATTGAGGCGTGTTCCGATTTTGACGCCCTCGACTCTCTCGCCGCCCTGGCCGCCACCTGCAAGAATATCGAGGAATTCAAGCGGGGGCTGAAGCGGTAGAAACGTTTTCCGGCTTGCCCATTGACGCGGCACCCCGGTTGGGGTGTAATTAATGGATCAACCTAATGGAAGCGAAGCTTTGCCGGGCGAAGCTTCGCTTCATTATACCTAATCATCACTACAGGAGCCGGCCACATGCAAGACATCACCATGGAAGAAGGCATCACATTCGACGACGTGCTCATGCCGCCGCAGAAATCCGACATCGTCCCCTCCGAAGTCGACACGTCAAGCCGCTTTTCCCGGAACATCACAGTCAACATCCCTATCGCCTCCGCCGCCATGGACACTGTCACCGAAGGCCGCCTCGCCATCGCCCTGGCCGAGCAGGGCGGCATAGGCATTATCCACAAAAACCTGCCGCCCCTCCTCCAGGCCAAGGAGGTCGAGGATGTCAAGCGGTCGGCCAACGGCATTATTTCCGATCCGGTCAAGCTGAATCCGGACGACCCCATCTCCGTCGCCCTCCAGATTATCAGCGAGCGGAAACTGTCCGGCATCCCCATCGTCACCGAGGGAAACAAGGTGGTGGGCATTCTCACCCGCCGCGATCTCCGCTTCCAGCACAAGGAGGACGTGCCGATCCGGGAAGTCATGACCAAGGACAAGCTGATCACCGCCCCGCTGAACACCTCCCTGGAAGAGGCCAAGAGCCTTCTGTTCAGGAACAAGATCGAAAAACTTCTGCTGGTGGACAAGGAAAACCGGCTGCAGGGCCTGATCACCATGCGGGACATCAACAATTTCGACCGCTATCCCCTGGCGTGCCGCGACGGCCGGGGACGCTTGCGGGTCGGCGCCGCGGTCGGCGTCGAGGACGACGAACGGGTCAGCCTCCTGATGGAGGCGGGGGTGGACGTCCTGGTGGTCGATACCGCGCACGGCCATAGCGAAAACGTCATCCGCGCCGTCCGCCGCTACAAGGAGTCCTACGGCGACAAGGTCGATATCGTGGCCGGCAATGTCGCGACCGAGGAGGGCGCCCGGGATCTGATCAAGGCCGGCGTCGACGGCGTCAAGGTCGGCATCGGTCCCGGATCCATCTGCACCACCCGCGTCATCGCCGGCATCGGCGTGCCGCAGATGACCGCCATCTGGGCGGCGGTGCGGGCGGCAAAGGGGACGGACGTCCCGATCATCGCCGACGGCGGCATCAAGTACTCGGGCGACATCGCCAAAGCCATCGCCGGCGGCGCGCAGTGCGTGATGATCGGCTCGCTCCTCGCCGGCACGGACGAAGCGCCGGGCGAACAGATTCTCCACCAGGGCAGGATATACAAGGCGTACCGCGGCATGGGCAGCCTCGGCGCCATGACCCAGGGCACCTCCGGCGACCGCTACCGCCAGGGCGGCAAGCCGGCCGACAAGCTGGTGCCGGAAGGCATAGAGGGCCGCGTTCCATCCAAGGGTCCGCTGGAACCGTTCATCTACCAACTGGTGGGCGGCCTGAAGTCGGGCATGGGCTACACCGGATCCGCAGACATCAAGACGCTCCAGGCCAAGGCCCGTTTCATCCGCATCACCCAGGCCAGCCTGCTGGAAAGCCATCCGCACGACATCACCATCACCAAGGAGGCGCCGAACTATCGGCTTGAGTAATCACGGAGCCGACCATGGCCGAGTCTTTGACGGATTTCAATGAAACCGAACTCTGGCGCCGCGCCTTCCTCATTCGCGCTTTCGAGGAACGGCTGCTCGGGCTGTTCGCCGAAGGCAGGCTGCAGGGTACGGTCCATACCTGCTCGGGGCAGGAGTGGTCGGCGCTGGCCGTCGCCCAGGCGCTCCGGGACGGCGACGAATTGTTGTCGAACCATCGCGGCCACGGGCATTTCCTCGCCCGCCGGCCGGACATGGTGCGGCCGCTCCTGGCCGAGATTATGGGCCTGGCCGAAGGCGTGTGCGGCGGCGTCGGCGGCAGCCAGCACTTGTACGCGCCCGGCTTCTACTCGAACGGCGTCCAGGGCGGCATGACGCCGGTGGCCGCCGGCCTGGCGCTGGCGCACGCGCTCCGCAAGGATTCGGGCCTCGCCGCCGTCTGCATCGGCGACGGCACCACCGGCGAGGGAATCGTTTACGAAGCGATGAACATCGCGGCGATGTGGCGCCTGCCGCTCCTGTTCGTCCTGGAGCGGAACGGCTACGCCCAATCCACCCCCACAACCCGCACCATCGCGGGCGATATCCAAAAACGCGCGGAAGGATTCGGCCTCGCCTTTTTCCACGGGGAAATATGGCGGCACGGCGAATTGTGCCGGACCGCATCCGACGCGGCCGGACACGCCCGATCCGGAGCGGGGCCGGCCCTTCTCCTGGTCGATTGCTTCCGCCTGAACGCCCATTCGAAAGGCGACGACAACCGGTCGGAAGAGGTGCTCGATCCGTACCGGCTGCGCGATCCATTGGCAGTTTTTCGCAAGGAGAACCCCGGGCGGGCGGACGAACTCGCCGCCGCCGCCGAAAGCGCGCTGAACGCCGCGCTGGCGGCCATTTCACCGGAGCCGTGCGCCTATGCGCCCGCGGCCAACGCGGCGCGGACGGTTCCGCGCTGGCGGCCGGCGGCGGACAATGCCGGCGTGCGGCAGGCGGAAAGTTTGTACCGCGCGTTCGCAACCATGCTGCGCGAGCGCCCGGAAACGGTGTTGCTGGGCGAGGACATCGAGGCGCCCTACGGCGGCGCGTTCAAAATCACCCGCGATCTGAGCGATTTGTTCCCCGGCAGAGTCAGGGGAACGCCCATCAGCGAAGCGGCCATAATCGGGGTCGGAACCGGCCTGGCGCTGGGCGGATACCGGCCGGTGGCGGAGATCATGTTCGGCGATTTCCTCACCTTGACGTTCGATCAGTTGCAGCAGCACGCGGCC
>JAVBRW010000416.1:0-8558 GCA_031547475.1 Planctomycetota bacterium | reverse complement strand
AGCTCCTCCCCGACAGGTGGAAAGAATCAAACCAGAAGTAGAACCGCGCCCCAAAATCCCACTCACAGTAAAAGCCGCCGCTCTGCACGGCGGCGATTTTCTCCACTTGTCAAGGTGGGGATGGCCGGACATTTACAAAATGATGTACAATAAAAAGACAGGGAACTCAGGAGGCGCCGCATGCAAAACGACGATTTGCTCAGCAGAATCAAGGGTGTGCGCATTACCAAACCTTCCGATCACGTTATCAAACAGTTCCGCAACCTGATGAACAGTAACGTGATAAAACCGGGCGAGATCCTTCCGAGCGAACGGGATCTCGCCAACAGTTTCGGCATCGGCAAAGGATATGTCAGGGAAGCGTTAAAAAAAATGGAAATGTACGGCGTGGTCAAATCCGTTCCGGGGGTGGGGACTATCGTTTCCGACTTGGGTAAGGGCTGCGTCCAGGACTTTATCAACAACTTTGTGCAGTTCAGCATGCACGACTACCATGAGCTGGTTGAAGTCCGCATGCTTGTCGAGCCGTTCATGGCCAGCCGCGCCGCCGTCAACGCGACCGACGACGAATTGCGCGCCATAGGCGAAACCGTCGAGAAACTGGGCGCCATAACCGCCAACGACGGAGTCGATCTCCGACTCGAATGCAATCTCCACCTGGAAATCGCCAAAGCTTCGCACAACAGCATCCTGGCCAGCACCATGATCGCGATCTTGCCGGGCCTTATCGAATTGATGGATGAGTTGGACCTGATACGCGACGGTCGCCACCGCATTTCCCACGAGGAGCACAAGGCGCTCTACGCCGCCCTGGGCAAACGCGATCCCTTCGCGGCGGAGCAGGCGATGCGCCATCACATGCAACAAATGGGCGGCCATTTCACTGTCAGCGTCGGCCATATCGAAGAAAAGCGCGTCAGCCAGAGAAGGGCGGCGAGGTGAGATTGGCGTCCGGCGATTTGAGGTCGGCAATGCCGGCAAGGATTCTCAATTCAGCCGAATTGGCGCCGTGATCGCACTGCATGATCTTGCTGTCGTAATCGCAACGTGGCCTTAGTTTATGTCACTCTTTACCGCGGCCCGAATCCGAACGGCATGAAGCAGGCATTGAATCGTACTGTTTCCATTGCCTAAAACGCCAACATCCGCCAACGGCCTATATGTCTTTCCGGTGGGGCACACCGGTGGGGCAAGAATACTTTTTCACGCTTTCGCTGTATCGAACAAAAACCGCAACCCATTCGGGTTGCGGCAGTTATATGGTACCGGCGGGTGGAATTGAACCACCGACCTATGGGTTATGAATCCATCGCTCTAGACCGCTGAGCTACGCCGGCGTTATGTGTTGATGTATAGTTATATCACTATGCAGGCGCTTTGCACATGATATGATAAACAGCAACCAGCAACCTCAGTTTTCGCAAAAGCAATTAGCGCTTGCTGAACTGGAAGCTGCGGCGAGCACCGGGCTTGCCGGGCTTTTTGCGCTCGACCATGCGGCTGTCGCGGCTCAGATAGCCTTCGGCCGACAACGCCGGCTTCAGCTCTTCCGACATCTTGACAATCGCGCGGCCAAGGCCCATCATCAACGCCCCGGCCTGACCCGTCATGCCACCGCCGCGAATGGAAGCGAACACATCGTACTCGCTGGCCAGATTGACCTGCTTCAGCGGGCCTTCGACCAGCTTGCGCAGACGCAGGCTGGGAAAATAATCCAGGTAGTCCCGGTCGTTCACGACAATCTTGCCCGTGCCCTTCTTGATGCGCACCCGCGCAACCGAGCATTTCCTACGGCCAGTGCCCCATTCGTATCCGTGCTTGTCAGCCACTGCTTTCTCCATTGCATTGTGATGAATAAAAACCCGAATCATCGCGCGTCAGTCAACATTCCCGCCTCACCCGCATCCTTCGCCAAAACAACCCCGCCCTAGCGGACGGCGGCCATCGGCTCCGGATTCTGGGCCGCGTGGGGATGTTCGGGGCCGGCGTAGATTTTAAGCTTCTTGATCATCTTCTCGCCCAGCTTGCCCTTCGGCAACATGCGCTTGACCGCCATGTACACGATGCGATCGGGATGGCTGGACAGCACCTTGCGGGCGGACAATTCCTTCAGGCCGCCGATATAGCCGGAGTGGCGGCGGTAAACCTTCTGGTCCCACTTGGCGCCGGTGAAGGCAACCTTTTCGCAGTTGACCACAACCACGCCATCGCCGCAATCGAAAGAAGGCGTATAGTCCGGCTTGTGCTTGCCCATGAGCCGCATGGCAATCTGCACCGCCATCCTGCCCACAACCTGATCCGCGGCGTCAACCACCACCCACTTGGTGGCGCATTCGCCCGGCTTTCTGAAAGTCGTTTTCTTCATTGCCGTCATGGCGTTTCCTTACAGCCAAATACCCGCAAAAAAAACACGCCTGCCGCCGACGCGCCGCCGAACGGAGGTTATTCGCAAAAAACACCCTCGTCAGCCCGGCTGACAAGGGGGAAAGAAACATTCATAGCAACTCATGCCGTTCATGTCAACAATAAAATTCCAGAAAAATGCATTTTCGCACATCGCGATTGCCAATTTATCCCCAACTCCCTTTCAGCCGTACACCCCCACTCGCCCGGCAACAACGCGGGCAAGCACAAAAGTCCAGCAGCGAATTGATTTTCCCACAACTTTTTTCGTATACTCTCGTCATGGCAAAAAGAAAACGGCGCGCCCGCGCATCCAAACGAACCACTCGCACATCCTTTCGCTCCTGCCTGACCACGCTGACCATGCTGGCCGCGATGGGTACGTTCGCCTATTACACAGTATATGAGTATATCGGCGTTCCGGCCGGGACCAAGGCAAAAATTTTCGCCGTCTATGCCGACTTGGGTCTCAGGCCGGACACGTTGGCCCGCATGGCGGCGAGCCCTCCCCCGCCCTCGCAAAAACCGGCGGGAGCGCAATGGCGAATCGTCACCCGCGTGCTGGACGGCGACACGGTCGAGGTGGACGGCCAGAAAGTCCGGCTCATCGGCGTCGATACGCCGGAATCGAGCGAGAACAACGAACTGTTCCGCGACGTCGGCCGCATGCGCGGCTTGTGCACGCCGGAGGAGTTGGTCGCCATGGGCAAGGAGGCGAAGCGGGCGGCGCGCGATATGGCCGAGGGCCGGCGCTGCTGGCTCGAGTTCGACAGCGGCCGCGTCGACATGTACGACCGCGCGCTCGCCTACGTCCATCTTGAGGACGGGACCAATTTGAACGAAGCCATGCTGGCCGGCGGCTATGCAAAAGTATATCTCAGCTCGCCGTTCAAATACAAGAAACGTTATATTTATCTACAAATGGACGCGATGACGGGCAGGAGGGGATTTTGGCGGGGTGAGGACAAAGACAATGGTGAAGCGGACGGCGTCGCCGGCGCGAAAGCGTACGCGGCGAAGCTGTTCGGGCCGTGAAGCCAAGACCCCATTTTCCCTCAAAGAAGGAGAGAGCGATGCAGATCAAGCACAATGCGGACAAGCACAGGTTTGTCGCCTTCGCCGACGACGGCGGCGAGATGGGGCATATCGAATATTCGCCCCACGACAACGTACTCTCCGCCACCCACACCAAGGTGGAGGAGGCCTACCAAGGGAAAGGCGTTGCGGGAAAGCTGTTGGACGCGCTGGTCGAGTACGCCGCCGCCAACAACATGAAAATCATCCCGGTGTGCGAATATGTAATCGCGGCGTTCAAGAAGAATCCGGAAAAATACATGGCGGTCGTGTGCGAGTAGCAACTAGGTTCTGTCAGATAATAAATGAAGCACCGGGGCCTTTATCGAATGCGCTATAGCTGCGTTTCTGTTGAAAAGTTGCTATAGTTATTTCCTGACAGGCCCTTACTCCACTTTCAATCCGTCCAGACCTTCCTGTTCCTTCGGGAATTTGGGGTTGATTTTCTTCAGTGTCCGCCTGATCACCGACGCCATCGCCCAATCGCGGTACCATTTGTTGTCGGCGGGTATGACGTACCAGGGCGCGTGCTCCCGCGAGCAGCGGGACAGCATGATCTCGTACGCTTCCTGGTATTGATCCCAAAGCTTTCTTTCCTCGAGATCGCCGGTGGAAAATTTCCAGCGCCGGGTCGCATCGGCCAGCCGCGATTCCAGCCGCCGTTTCTGCTCGTCTTTGGAAATATGGAGGAAGAATTTGAGAATCACCACGCTGTTTTCCGCCAGGTAGCGCTCGAAATCGTTGATCTGGCGGTAACGCTTTTCCAGCGCCTTGTCCGGCTCGAGTTTCCGCACCCGGTGAATAAGCACGTCCTCGTAATGCGAACGGTTGAACACCCGGATCATTCCCTTGGCCGGCACGAACGGATGGACGCGCCACAAATAGTCGTGCGACAGTTCCAGGGGGGTGGGCTGCTTGAACGAGGCAACCTGCACGCCCTGCGGATTCATCGGGCCGAACACCTTGCGGATGGCGCCGTCCTTGCCGCCGGTGTCCATGGCCTGGATGACGATCAGAAGGCCGGTTTTCGCTTCAGCGTACAGTTTGAACTGAAGTTCCGACATGTCGGCGGTCAATTCGTCCAGCAACAGGCGCGCATCCTTCTTGTCGGCCACCCCTTCGCAGGAGTCGGTGGCGATTTTGCCCAGCTTCACCTTCCGTTCGCTGTCAATGCGCATGGCGTCGAGAATCTTGTCGATCTTTTTCATTCCACACCTCCGAGATTGTCAGTCCCCACCCGGCGCTCTTTTTTCCAATTCCACCCATCGCTCCGGTATTTGCCGTTTTCGAGGGCAAGCATGGCTGCATCGGGCTCGGCGGGCGGGACAAGGACATCCCATCCCATTTTCTCCGCCTCTTTCCCTATACTGTCGCCAACTTGCCGGATCAAATTCTCGGAATTTTCGCAACCCGTTTTTCCGGCTGCGAAATACTCGGCCAGGGACAGGCAGAAATCGCGGTGCGATCGCCCCCGGCGATAATCGGGCTGATCGCTCGGAAACCGCAAATACCTGGCCAGCAAATCCATGTCCGGCGCCACAAGGAGGCAACCGTGCACCAGAACGACGGCGCGGCGGCGCAATTGGGCGGTGCCGGCGATTTTGCGCAATCCCTCTTCTCCCGCCCCGGGGATGGACACATCGCAAATGCCCGCCCGCGCCGCCGGCGCGCCCAGCGCGGCCAGGCCGTCCATGACAGGCAGGCAAAAAAACGCGTACGACGGTCTGATGCCGGAATCGCCCATGGCCGCCGCCACCGCATCGAGCGTTCCCCACGCCTCCCAACACAAAACGCCGGGATAGAGAAGAACCGCTCCGCCCCCGGACTGGCGGCGGACCAGCCCGACGTTGTCGCGCCGCATCGCCTCGACGTTCAGTTCGATCTCCGGCTTTTGCGCAAGGCCGATGGCGACGGTGGTTCCGGCCGGCCGCCACAAAGCGATTGCGGGGCGGGCGGAGTCCGGTCCATCCACCCTGCTCTCGCTCCATGCCAAAACGCGGGCGGGATCGAGAACGGGCGAGCCGCGCCGGCCGCGCGCGCCGGCCGACTTATCGCTCATCCGGCATTTCCACCTGTTTGTCCTTGATGATGCGGGTGCTGCCGACGGTGACACCGGTGAGGTTGCGGATAGGGAAGGTGAAGGCGATGCCCTTCCCTTTTTCCCTGACCCGCGCCACTTCCACCACCACGTCGAAAATGGGTTGCAGCTTGTGCTCCGGAACGATAATCAAAATCAGTTCCTTGCCCGGTTCGACCTGCAGGCTGCGGAAAAACGAAAAGACCTGCTCGCCCGATCCGCGTCCGTACCAGATGGTGGCGCCGTGGGCGCCTTCCTCGGTGGCCCTTTTGACAATGGCGTTCGCCTTGCCCCGTTCGACGATGACGACTATGGCTTCGTAATTCATGGCATTCTCCAGCGCCTGCCCGGCCTCCGCCGGACGGCGTCGCGTCGCGGTTGTCAAATCGATTTCAAAATCCCTGCCAGCATGATCATTCCCGATACGCCGACGATGGTCATGCCGATGATGCCGAAGCCGGCGGTCAAGGGGTCGACGCCCTTGATCGAGTTGGCGAGGCCGAGGGCGATGGCCATGTTGATGGGAATGTTGACCGGCCCGGTGGTGGCGCCGGCGCAGTCGAAGGCGATGGCGGCGAAGGTCTGGTCGCAGAAATAGGCGAGGATGATCAGCACCGCCAGGGCCGGAACCAGGATGTGGAGAAAGTTGACGTTGTAGACGATTTTGCCGACGCCCAGCACCATGCCGACGGCAAAACCGATGGCGGTGAGGATCATGAGGTACTTCTGGGTCAGGGTGCCCACCGAGATGATTTCCGCCTCCTTGGTGACGGAAGCGAGGGCGGGCTCGACCAGGGTGGCGACGAAACCGATGACGAAGGCGATGAGAAGCATGGCGGGACGGCTGAATTGCGCCAGTTCCCGGCCGACGTCGGTGGCGGCCGGGATCATGCTCATCTGTGCGCCTTGGAGGAACATGAACAGGCCGATTATGGCGAAGATGGAACCGAAGAGGAACTGCTTGTTGGATTCGAGCGGAGTCCGGAACACGACCCATTTGAGCACCACAAGGATTACCAGGAGCGGCACCACGCTGACCACGACGCTTTTGAACTCCTTGATCAGGAACCAGAAAGAATCCATATGACCGCCTCCTTGGCCTGCTCCGGGCGTCGTGCTCCGGACTCCGGAAAAATAGGTGCCGCATGCACTTTCACCGATTATAGAATCCGGGTATGGTTTGCGCAACCCCGTAGAAACTTCGTTGCGGATTGGACTTTCCCCCATGGTTAATAAAAAAAATCTTGCCTTGCAGCCGGAAGCGTGTACAGTGCACTCTTCTCCGTGGCGAAAAAGCCAAATCACCATGCCGCCTTGGCTCAGTGGTAGAGCAGCGGTTTTGTAAACCGCAGGTCACCCGTTCAAATCGGGTAGGCGGCTCCAATAATCAAAGGAATGCCAAGGAGTTGTATCCTTGGCATTTTTGTATTCGTGACAGCTGTCGCGAATTTGTCACGACACTTTCCTGCCCTTATCGCCTCAATGCCCCTCTACAAATTTTCCGCATTGCAGTACTCTTTGGATAAGGTAGAATAACTGATAGACAAGGAGCATCCAATGAATTCCGGTATTCTTCCACAACACGACCATGACCATGACAACTACACTTGGGAGAACGCCTCCATCGCGCAAAAAATTGTTGCACTGGCTATATTGAGTTTGTGCGCAGCTTGGTTGATTATTCAACAATTAATCAACTTGTATTCATAAAGTAACCACAGATTGCTAGCGACGAATCCTGGAAAACTGTGAATATCGACGCATTTTCCCGTTGCACCAAAAAAATACTAACCATACAATACAAGATATACCCAACCCGCTGCCGGACATGGCAGCGGGTCGTTTTTTTTCGTTTCCATGATGAGGAGAACACATGACACAGAACGATGTCGCCAACACCCAATCCGCCCCCGGCGCCGCGCCCGCACCCGCTTCGCAACCGGTCCACAGAGATGAAATCCGGAAGGCAAGTTTCTGGGTCAGCCAGATATTCATTCTCGCCGCCACCATCATGGGCGTGTATTTGGCTTCGAGCCAAGGGTTCAAGCAGGCGATGGCGTACGGCGAAATCATGTCGGACAAGGACAACTACTATCTCAGGAAATCGCTCCAGAGCGAAATCGCCGACAACCTCGTCCTCGTCCGCGAGTACATGAAACGCCTCGAAACCGGAGGACTGCCCGCCCGCCAGGCGCCGTTCGCCCTCGACACCTTCGTCTGGGAAAACATGAAATTCTCCAGCGCCACCCTCGAAACGCCGCCGGAACTGCTGCGCGAAAGCCGGGTGTTCTATCGCGGCGTCGCCGACCTGCAGCAGAAGATAGCCAACAACACCTACGGCGTAAAAGTGGGAATAGAAAAATTGCAGGAACTGGTCGATCACGTGGAAAAAGAGGTGCTCCCGAAATTCACCGCCGACTGCCAAGCGCTCAAGGCCAGCCTGGCGCGGAGGGATTTCCGCGTGGAGTAGAGCGCTTCGGGCAATATGCGCAACCGCCACCCGTCGTCCCGACCCTGGCTCGACCGCCTCCGAAGCGGCCGTTTTTTCATTGCGGCACAGAGTTGATTGCACAAGCAAACCGGTAAAAAAAACAACGATTGGCGAATGACATGGCGTGAAAGTTGATAGCTATGTTTTGAGGGAGAGTCAACAGGATCTTGGCGAATTTTGATTTTCTGTTGCGAAGCGCGCTCCCCGAGCCGCTCGAATAAAGGAGATGGAAATGCGTACTTTTCTTGCCGTCATATTGGCTGCTGGATTATTCGTCCTCGCAGGATGCTCTTGCAATACGGGAAAATGCACCCCGCCGCCTCCCCCGCCGCCCAGGCCGGCCCCGGCTGTTTGCAACCCCTGCGTGACCCCGGTTGTTAGACCTTTGCCCCCGCCGCCTCCGCCCGCCCCGGCGTGCCCGACAGCGGTCTGCGCCCCGATCTACCAACACCCGACCCCGAAACATCAAAACCCGCAGCGGAACCGGCTCGCGGGTTCCGCTGCGTGTTTCCC
>JAVBRW010000340.1:0-17225 GCA_031547475.1 Planctomycetota bacterium | reverse complement strand
TTGACCAAGCGCGGGAGCCTTTTTGTGGGCTCCCTTTTTTAATATTTTTTTCCACGCTGCCGTGGTCGGGCGCGTTCCGCTTTCCCCGCGTATTTCAAGCGGGCGTAGCTCAATGGTAGAGCTCCAGCCTTCCAAGCTGGTCACGAGGGTTCGATTCCCTTCGCCCGCTCCATCTATAGGTACAACCGGCCAGGCACAGTCCTGGCCGGTTGTTTTTATCCAATGGCGGACTGCATAAAAGGGTCGAATTCGAGTGTTCCCTCCTTTCTGTCCGGGTCATAGGTGAGTTTCACATCCAGCAAGCGTAGTAACTCCTTCAATTCCGTGGTGCATGGACGTTTCTCCGGATGCTTCGGCACTGCGCCGCCCTTTTCTTCCAGCACATTCGCCTCTGCCGCCCCCTCGACCATTGTGGCCGTTTTCAACGCTGTGGCCGCCATCGGCCCCAAAACTCTTTCTTCGTAAAACGCCAAGCCTTTTGCCACCAAGTCCTTTATTTTGCTTTTGTCCAGCGCGGGCTTGGCCTGTTGCAACTTCCTCTTCAAAGCCTCTGACTGCGCCGCCAAGCGTTCGATCTCCGGCTTCATCAATTCAATGGCCGCGGGACTGGCCTTGATGGCGTCGGCAATTTGCCGCCGCGCGCGTTCGATTTCAGCCTCTTCGGCCTTGAGCGCTTTGGCCTCGACGGCACCCAGCGGCTTGTGGAGTTCGAGGTGCCGCGTAAACTCACGCTCCAGACCATCCGCGAGCGCGGCGAGACAGTCCGGCGTCGTCACGCTTTCCCGCACATCGTTCAACACGAACTCGTCCAGCGCGTCCATCGGCAACGAATAGCCGGCGCAGACCGAAGGGCCGTGGCGACGGTTGGACGAGCAATAATACTTCGGGTAGGTATACCCTTTTGACGCGGTCGTGGTGCCGTTGAGTCCGGCCCCACAGCGCTGACACTCGATGAAACCGGCCGACAGCAGATACTCGCGGTCTTGGTTGCGGCCCTTCCGGTTCCAGGTCTTGTCGCCCTGTCGCCGGTTCCGCGCCTCCTGGACCTCGTTGAATGTTGTCTCGTCCACCAGCGCTTCGTGTTTGCCTTCCCACACGCTCCACTCTGACTCCGGCTTTCTAACCAGCTGCTCCCGGCCTTGGTCGGCTTCGTCCTTGGCGATCACGCCATCTTTTCCATGGTGGTGGTAGCGGGCTTTGCTGGTACGGTTGACGACACGCCGACCAATATAAGCCGGATTCATAAGGACGTCGCGCAAACTGCTGGCACTCCATTTCCCGCCATTCGGGGCGGTCAGGCCGTCATGGTTGAGGCTGTCAGCCAAACGTTTCAGGCCCAGCGTCCGGGCGTCGCGGAAAATGCGTTGCACCGTCGCCACATCTTCCGGGTCGCCCGGCACCAGCTCGGTGCGTAGAGAAGCACCCTTTCGGTATTCCTCGCCTTTTGGAATGGTGCGGACAACGGTGGATGCATCCGGTGTCATAATCAGCTTGGAACCGTCGCGCCGGAACCGAATGCGCTCGACTGGTTTATTAGTGGCTATTTCCACCCGCATTTGGTCAAAAGCGAACGGGGGGCGGCGTCCCGGATCCTGATCGCGATCGAAAATGCTTTGGTATAATCCACGGGTGGCGTCACGGGAACGTTTGATATTTTCTTCGCGCGCCTGCATCGCGTCCACAGTGAACAGGAGGGCGTTTTTCTCGTTGGCAATCAGCTTCCGCGAACAGCAGTACAAGCGGATTCCCGACTGTTTGAACTTATGAACCAGCCACCAAAACTCGCCGGTGCCGCCGCGAGTTATCCTACTGACATCATACATCAATGCGAGGTCAAACTCCATATTGCCGGAATCACGCAACAAGCGTTGCAGGCCGGGGCGGTTGTCGGTGGTGGCGCCGGACTCGCCCTCGTCCTCATATTCCGCCACCAGGAGCCACCCCTTTTTTTCCGCTTCCTTGTGAATTATGGATTTTTGACCTTCGACTGAGTGCTCCTGTCCATCTGTTGAACATCTATAATACGCCGCCACCCGCGTACCTTTTGGGGGATCGGTCATTGCACTCCCTTCATAAACAACGGGTCCCATCAGAAAACCCAGCGAGAGCCCGAGCCATATAATACAGCGATAAATGTAATCAGAACGAAACACCATCACCAAAGTCACCCTATAAAGCCTAATATTAATGTGGGATAATTCATCCTATTCGTCGTGACAGGCATCGACATCCGGCTCGGAAGCCATGCCCTCCTCCTGGAGAACAGCCACCGCGATAGCGGCTGCCATATTGCGGGCCAGAAAGGACAGCAACCGCCGCTTTTGTTCCTCGGCTGAAAGTTCCCCGGGGTTGGACGGCTCGGATGAGACGTCACCACCCACGGAGAGCTTTGCCGTTATTCCTCGTTTGTCTGAATACCATAATATCCTACACATATAATTCCGCCGGAATTATTGAGTCGGACACTATTGTTCGACAAAGGGAAAATAAGTTTGCACTACATTATAAAATCAAATATTATTTGTCTCCGAGTTCGTGGATGCCACGAGAGAATCGGCCTTCAACGTGTTCAGCAACTCCAGCCGCGTCGGCTCGCGCAGGGCTGGCGGCACGTTGTCGAGAGCCGCTTTGAGCGCTTCGGCGAACTGACGGGCCGTCTCGGTGATGGTTGCGCCGGAATCCTGCGGGAGCGACTGGGCATTGGCGTCGAGCTCGTCCGCCTTGGGGGCGGGCTTGGCCAGCGGCGGCACAGTGACGGCGAGGTGGGTCGTGGCGTTATCGGCGTTCGCGTCCGTTGAAGGAGAGGTGGTGGCCACGGTGTCCGTGTCTGCAGGATTGACGCTGGCGTCGTCCGTTTCGATGCTTTTCGGCGGAGCGTCGGTACCTTTGGTGCGGCGGCGGTAGGGTTTGCCGCCTCGCTCGCCGACCCTGTCTTCTGGAGCTATCCGGGGGGCGACCCCCTCTTTCTCCAGCCGCTCCCTCATTTTTTCAATGTATGGCACCGAGACGTTGGCGGCTTTTGCGAGTCGACCATTGCTCCAACGGCCTAACTCCGGGTCCAACAAAAGGCTCCGCACCGCGTTTTCTATATCGCGCCGGCTGCGCCTCTTGCCGTGCTTGGAATTGCCGCCGGAAGCAAAGAGCAAAGCATCCTGCGCGGAGCCGAGGTGGATGCGAACCGGGAACGGCACGTCGTCGGCCGGTGTGCCGCCCTCTACTCCGATCAGGATGTCGGCCTCGGCACGGTGGATGCCGTCGGCCAGAATAATCACCTTGGTTTCCGGGTCAAAAAAGGCATCGCCGGGGGGAACGTCCTCGTTGTCGCGTTTGGCCTGGGCATACTCGATTACTAATTTCTTGTCCAAGCCATCTACTCGGAGCTGCAGGAACCTCGTCTGCCGCTTCGATATGTAAAACACGGTTCCAAGGGGAGCCTTTTTGATGATGTCGTACATTTCGTCGTGTTGCATGCCGACGAGGTTGTAAATTTTGGCCATACCGTCTCCTTGATTGAGGCGAGAAATTAAGCTATACTAAAATACAATTCGATACGAGTTAATGAGTGACGCGAAGGGCATTACCTCAAAGCATCACACATTTGTCGCAAAAGGAATGAACACCATGGTAAATGTTTTTCTCTAAAATGCAAATATGTTTTTCTACGTGCATTTGCTTTGCTTCTTGAAAATCATATAATGCGTGATTAATCATAATATTGCCGAATTCAAAATATGAGGATATTTTTATTATGAGCCGTCGCGCCCCTGAGTGTCCGAACCTTGCTCATGAACCAGACGACGTCGACGCGGGGGCGTTTCTTGACCGGTTTTGTCGGGTTGGCGCGTTTTCGGCGCCCGAATGGGTGAGCGTCCTTAATCAGATTGGGCGTATGGTGCGGCCTAAGGTGGGAGCCGCCCTTGTAGCGGAGGAACAGGGGCATATCGTCTTCGGCCTATATACTCAAGATCAAGGCCGTCGTCCCGGCCGAATGAGCGATTTTTCCGCCGTCCACCGAGTCGGCGGCCTGGTGGTCGACCGGACCGAGGCGCCGGCTCAAGGCGTGTTCGAGGTGGTTCATGATGTGGACGCGCCGCCGAATACGGTAATTTGGCCTTGGCCGGCAAAACGGGCGATCCGCACCGACGGATGGCGGTGGCGGGTGATGGTCGAGGATGGGGCGGGAGCATGGGGAACGCATGAAGCGTTTGACGTAACGCCGCCGGATACCAGAACCGGCGATATCTCCCCGGGGGTACAGACCGCTTTGGCTGAATTTTTGCGGCGGGGATTACTGCCGAACACGTCTATTCCGAACCTTTCAATATTGGCACAACGGTTGGCTTCCCACGCCCGGGCGCAGGCCGAGACATGGGTTGACGGATGGGATGGACGCCGACAAATTGCCGATTTTCAACGGATTTTCCAAAATGAACTTGGCCTGACCTTGTCAACCCCGACCCACGCGGCCCGTACACGTGCGGCGGTAAATACGCTTGCGGCTATCCATTCCGCCCTAGTCCTCTCTCAGCAATACTGCATTATTCAAGATTATCATTGTGCCGGCGGTTTTCTTGAACCCTTGACGCCGATGACCATGGACGACATATCCCGCTTCGCCTCGGCGTGGTCCATCCATGCGCCGTCGGATACCCTTGACGACTTCATTCTGGTACAGGATCGTCTTTTAACGGATTTTCTCCGTGAGTTCCTTGCCGAACTCGGTCTGACGTTTGATGGACGCCGGGAACTACGACCGGAAAGATGGCGCTCCATTAACGATCAGACACGGAATTTACTGGCGGCGCAGTCCGATGACTTGGCGAACTGCGCTATTGTCGATCCCAACGCGGGCATTGGCGACTACCTCCTGACCGCAACGCTTCAACTGGCTGAAGATGGCAAGCCTATTCAACTAAGTGGCGCTGAAACTCATCCGGTGGCGCTCCGCGTTGCCGCCCTGCGGCTTGACATGGCGCTGGGTATACTGGCGCATCATGACAAGCTGCGGGAAAAGCCCCAAATCGAATTGTGGGCGCAGAATATTTTCCGGGACGGTTCAGTCCGCGAATTTGCGAGGTCGGGCAAAGTCAAATGGCTTGGGGAAGTTCGCCCCCATGTCGGCAAGGGTGAACGGCTAGATATCGGCGGGCCCCGGGCCGAATCAGGACGGGGCGGCAGGATCACTGGCGTCGAGCACGCGGCCGAGCGCCTTCTGGCTGCGGCGGAACAAGGTTTTTCAAGCGGCGGTTTGTCGGTGGCCTGTCTGCGCCTCCCCATAACTTGGGCCGGCAACGACGAGTTTGCAGACGCCCGCGCCCGCCTCCAGGCCGAAATGAAATCTCTGGAACTATACATCAATACCGGCGAAGCCGGAGAGCGTCCCAGGGATCGCCGCTTGGCGCACGGCGAAGCGACTCTTTGGCTCCAACCCCATCACAGCGCGGTTCTACTACCCGAGGGATACCGTCGAATCGATCCGCGTTCCGCAAACCGCCATTCCTGGCTGCCGGCGGCGGCGGAAATGGAATACGACGCCTGGCTGCCGCTGACGGCGATAGCCGCACATAGACCCTGGAACGGCCCTGTCGAGCGGCGCGGCCTTACATTGATCGACATCGATAAATCTCGCCTTCTGACAAGGCTTGATGCGTATTTCGGCGGAATGCCCGACGACTTCATTGCGGAAATGTATCCGCCCATGATGCGGAGCACCGCGCGTTTTCCCGCGTCAGCGACTCGTCACCGCCTGCGTGAGGAAGGTTTTTTCCCGGATCGCGTAATGACTTATTCATTCCGCCCGTTTGACGATCGCTACATCTACACCCATAACGCGCGCCCGCTGTTCAGCGAACCGGCAAACGAACTCTTTTCCCTTGCCGGCAACGATAATTTCTTCCTCGTCGCCACCACGGGAGACGACCGGGCCACCGTCGGCGCGTTGGCATGGTGGGGAAGCCGCCCCTGCGACTATGACTTTTTTGCCGGCCATTCCGGCCATTTCCCGGTTTGGATCAAGTCGTCCAAACATTCCGGACGCATCGCGAACCTGTCCGATGCCATGCGCGACTACCTTCGCCGCCTCGGATATCGCGGCTCCGACGATCCCGATCATTCCCGTGCCACCGCGATGATACCGTGGCTGCATGCGCTGGCGGTGCTCCACACCGATATCTATCGGGTTAGATACCGGGAACGTCTGCGCCACGGCTGGCCGCGCATTCCATTCCCCGGGTTCGCGGATGAGACGCCCCCCGCCGTTGCGAGGGAGCGGTTGGAAGCCTCGGCCGAACTCGGCAGGCGGATAGCGGCCTTGCTTTCAGGGCAAGAATGCCCACTTGGCGCCTCCATCGGCGGTTTGGGGCGCTTTCGCGTCAAAGGGGAATTGGTTGATCATTGTCATGCTGATGCATCGGACCGTTTGATGCGCGTCGAATGGGGGGTGATGGCAAAAGGCAACACAGTTCGGCCCAGCAAAGGTTCAATTAAAGAATATGGATTCCGAGACAAAGACTTGGAGCTCCTGGCAGTCGAACAGGGCGATAAATATGCCAGTGTTTTCGGAGGTCTCGCCTATGACGTCTGGCTGAACAGCAGATCGTGCTGGAGCAGTGTTCCGGAAAAAGTCTGGCGCCATCATCTCTGCGGGCGGCAAGTCCTTCCGAAGTGGCTTTCTTATCGGGGCGAGGAGATGATCAACCGCCCGTTGACCCCGGACGAAATCGACCATTTCACGCAAATTGTTCGGACAGTGGCCCAGCTCCTTCTTATCGAAGCTGAATTGGACAGGGAATGGGAACGCCTGCGCCAGCTATTGCCGCGATAGGCGTTTCCGGTTTTACACAAGCAAGTAATGGCGGGGAAAATGGATTTCAGCAGGCACAAAGGGCTGATTTTCCCATCAGAAAAGCTATGGCGCTCCCTCTATTACTTATAACCCCGTTTGCCCCTTTTTTTTACCGGTAAAAAGCCAAAATACGGCGTGTTTGACCCATAATCGGTGCACTTCCACAAAAAACGGCTCACGAGAGTCAAAAAACGGTCTGAAATCTCGGGAAAACGCATGCTGAAATCTGTTCACCAGCACTTCCCGCGTTCGGACATGCATTCAGGTGAAAAAAGAGTGGAAACAAGCAACAAAAAATAGGGAGGTCGGGGATGATCGCAAGGAGCCGCGAGGCGGCGGTCGATTTTTGCATGTGTAAACGTTTCGGGATGGAATGTGTAATTGTTTAGGGATGACACAGCGGCACGAAAGGCCGCAAGTCGACGGATTCGTTTGGTGTCTTTGTAACCTCAAATATTACGACACCTTGCGATTATTGCAAAAATAGGTAGTTGCATCTACGACGATCCATTTCTATAACTTCCCGGAATAGCATCTGTAAATATTTAAGGATGGTGTCGATGGCTAAAAAAGGCCGGAAACATGCTGACGGGAGCACGCGCAATGGAGGTTTTCGCCCGCGTGTTTAAGGTAGCGACAAGCGTATTTGAATGCGGGAAATCGATCTCGCCAAACCGAGGTTAGATGAAATGCTCGTCAGGCTCGTCGCCTGCGGCGTTTTCCGCACCGCTATCATCAAAACGATATGCCATCTCAGAAATACCGCCGCAGTTCCGCCAGTTCCCGTTCGGCGTCCGTCTTGTCTTCCACCGTTACGCCACTCATCTCCAGGAGCAGCGCCTGAAACCGTTTCCTGGCGCGATCACGATTGTTCGACACGGCCTTTTCGCTCATGCCAAGGGCGGCTGCGGTCACGGCATAGCTGGGATTGCCGAATGCATCGGGGGAGAGAATGTGCCGTTCAAATACGGCGTAGTAATTCTCCTTATGGTGGTCGAAACAGTCCGCCTTGAAGGCGGCCAGCGCGTCGTTCACCAGTTCTCGCGTCCAACTGCGGTCGAACTCCTCATCCGGCGTCAGCGGCTTGCAGTCGGAAAGCATTATCTCGCCGGCGGGCAGGGAATGGTGCCGCATAAGCGGGCTGCGGGGGTCGTCCCTGCTCGCTTTCTTCGCCTCGTCCTTCACAAAATTCCGAACGGCGGTCTTTAGAAATTGACGGAATCGTCCTTTGTCTCGGTCGAGGCGGTTCAGGATTTCCTTTTCCAGGAATTTGTGGAAGAAGCCCTGAACAAGGTCATCGACATCCTCGGGGCGGTTGACTCCGGGCAGCGCGCTTATGTACGCCCGCACCGGGTTGTAATACTTTTCGGCGATCTCTTCCAGGCAGCGGGCGCGGAACGCCGGATCGCCGTGCTGGGCTGCGAGAATATCTGTCCAGGGCGTGCGGATGGTGGAGATGTTCATGGCGCGTTCGCCTTTTCCAGTTCGGCCAGACGACGCACACTGTCGTCGAGGTATTCTTTGAGTTTTGCCGCGTCCTCTTTCAATCGTTCCTGCATAGAGTCGGGAGCGAGGGCCCTATACTCCCTGATGAGTGCATCAAGTTGCGGTACATCTTCATGGATTCGATTGGTAAAGCGAATCACAGTATCGTCACTATTCCGATTCGGAACATCATACAACTTTTTCCAACCATCGAACAGATTTTCCATTTTTCGAAGCACTTGGCGCTTTTCCGGACGGTTGGGATCCGGCACATTCCTCATCATGGTGGATACCCAGGAATCCATCATGAGAAACTGCCTTTGGATGTGAAGTGAATTCGACCGAATACCATCCATGTTCAACCTGCGTTCATAGGCGGGGTCGGGCAAATTGAACCTACTTTTCGGATTGCCGATCCTGTCGTAGTAAACGTAGGTTCCGCCCATGAGCACGAGAAATACAATGCTTCCCAATATCGTATTCGCCCAGGTGCGCCGTCTGTGCCTGCGTCGGGCGGCTGTCTTGCCTGCCGCGATTTTCGCCAGCATCCGGGCCGCGCGTTTGTCGGACGCCGTTTCCGGTTGAACAATGGACGCGGCAAGGTCGAACTCCCCCTTCTCCAATGCCTTGTCCGCGTACTCAGCCAACGCGCGGCTCCGGTTATGCCGCGAGGTGGCATTTTCGGCCGAGAGGGCAATCACTTCGTCATATGCCGCGATAGCTTGCTGGAACAACTCATAATCCCCGGTCTTTCGGGCGGCGGAGAGGTGCGTGTCTGCCTGCTGTTGGTGGTACACGCTTTCATTGAGCCGGAGCCGCTTCTTCACTGCCTCCCGCAACTCGTCGACCGTGGCGTAGCGATGCTCCGGCAACGCCGCCATCGCCTTGTAGGCGATAGGCAGCAAGCCGTTGGTCTGGTCGGCGGGGAGGATGAGGTTTTGCGCTGAATTGAGAAGCGCCGCACCGGCGTTTTCACCGCTATGCGGCGGACTGCCGGTGATGATTTCAAACATGACGGCGCCAAGCAGGTAGATGTCGCTTGCCGGGCCGATGCGTTCGGCGCCGCACAGGGCCATTTCCGGGGCCATGTATTGTGGGGTTCCAGCCGGTCCGGCGGCGGAGTATGTGCCGTCTGGCAGTCTTGCCAGGGCGACGCCCCAATCCGCCAGCCAGACCTCGCCGTGGTTTCCCAAGAGTACGTTAGCTGGCTTGATGTCGCGATGAATAACACCCTGGCGATGGGCATGTGCGACGACATCCGCCACCCGATCGAAAATGGCCAGGTTATCCGAAAAGGTCTTGTCACGCATGACGCGGTGCCAGGGAACGCCGCCAGCCTTCATCATTGCGTACAAGGCGCGACCGTCCTGCGACATGCCGAAATCGAGGATGGGGATAATGCCGGGGTGATCGAGCCGGGACGTAATGACAGCTTCGCGGAAAAATGCCTTCGCCGCCGCAGGATCGGAAGCGAGGGTGGGCTTGATCATCTTGAGGGCGACGCGGCGGCCGAAATACACCTGCTCCGCGTCGAAGACGATGCCCATGCCGCCAACGCCGAGCGTGCCGACTACCACATAGTCGGCGGATACGGCGTCCTCTCGGTGAGCGACAATCCGGGCGTTCACTTCCGGAGGCATACTATCCCCGGACAGACCGCGCCCCAGCGTGGTCGCGGGGGAGTCGGTCAAGGCGCAGTGCGACCAGCGGGTGAGAATAGTCTCATCCGCGTCGGGCGGCTCCAACAACCCAGCTAATACATTGTCCGGCAGGTCGGCTCGCGCCATATGTCATCTCCAAACCACTGGGTGCGGTCGCAATGTACCTGCCAATGTATCTTTCCCGGATTGTTTCGTCAAATACTGCATTTTTTAGTGAGAACCGTCAAACAGCCGGGAGTATAGGTATATGACGCCGGAATTCGCCGGACCACCATACGCGGATAAGGTGGGGGTTGCCGTGCCACGGGCCATAGGCATCCGCGCCGGGAGCTTCCTCCGCCGAAAAACGGTTCCGGCGTCTTTTTCAAGTATCCCGCTTCATAGTGAGGCGGATTTTTCTGTGGAGAAGGAGATTCAACTATGAAGTTACATTTCTGGTACCTTGCCGCTGTTTTCTTTATCGTCTTTGGAATAAGTGAAATTTTGGCAGGTGAATCCTTCACCGTTGCTCCCAGGGCCGGCGGTGACGCGACGGTATATGGCAGCGGTGGGGCCGGTACAGTTGTGCCGAATTTAGGTGGAGGCAGCACCTATTACGCTCCCAGTGGCGCTTCGAGCAAGTTCGTCGCGAAACCAGGCGGCGGCGGTACCATTTACAATTCCAACGGGACGAGCACCGCAGTCACCTCCAATCTCGGCGGTGGGTATACCACCCATAATCCCGGTGGCGGAACCACCACCTATACGCCGAACGCAACCGGCGGCGGAACAGTCCGCAACTCCAATGGTACAGGCGGCACGTATTCACCGAATGCGAGTGGAGGCAGCTCATTCTGGCCTTGGTGAGCGAATTGTGGCGTACGAACAATTACTTGAGCTCGTTGACGCCCATGATGGATGTATTTTATTGCGCCATCGGGAAGTTCATGAATAACGCCCCTGGTCCGCGAAACGACTTCCCGCGACCAGGGGCGTTCAATTGAGCGCGCATCTCTTTTCATTTTACAAGGCCGACTTGCCCGTGCCGCCAGCAAAGCGGGGGTTCAAATTCCATAGCAAGGGCGTTGCTTTGTCCTGTGCCGTCAAAAAATAAGGCCGTCCCAGCAAAGCGAGACCAAGCGGTGAGGATGACTATCCCGGAGAATAATGATCACATATTGTTTCTCAGCCATTGCAAGACCGATGAATTATTTCCCGCCCTCGCGATGTCTACGACTGTCAATCCATCGCTTGTTCTAAGACTCAGGTCGGCGCCATTGCTCTTGAACCAGCGCAGAATCTCAACGCTGCCGTCCCCAGCCGCTGCGTGCATGGGGGTCCATCCATCGTTGTCCCGTGCGAAAATATTCGCACCGTTGTTCTTGAGCCACTGCAACACCGGAATACTGCCGTCCTCGCCAACTGCCTTATGAACGACAGTCATTCCGACATTGTCCCTTATATCCAGATTGGCTCCATTGTCCTTAAGTACCTGTAGGGTACTTATCTTGCCATTTGCTGCCGCTATATGAACTGCCGTCGATCCGCTGCGATTCCGGAAGTCCTGGTTCACTCCATTGTCTAGAAGCCACTGCAAAGCCGATGCATTGCCATTGCTGGCAGCCACAAATGCGGGAGTCCATCCCCGATCATCTTGCGCGTTCAAATCCATGCCGTTGTCTTTGAGCCATTGCATAGCCGCTACGCTGTCACCCACCACCGCCGCATGCACAACCGTTTGGCCGTCATTACCCCGGATGTCCAAGCGCGCGCCCTTGTCCAAGAGTATTTGCATATATGAAATGTCGCCGCGGAATGCCGCCTTATGTATCGCGGTTAAGCCGTTTCTATCCCTGGCGTTCACATCTACGCCGGCCTGCGATATCAATTTATCATTATCCCTTGCGCTGGCGTTGGATCGCGTTTGTTGCGTATGGCGGGAAGAAGGCGATTGCTTTCCGCTGGAGCCGCCGAACATCCACAGCGCGATTATCAGTAAGAGTACAATCGATACAGCACTTGCAATATATACGAAACGCCTGTTTCTTTTTCTGATCCACACGCCAACATACAATACTTTAGAAAAAAGCGGGAGCGAAGAAGAAGTTTTCAGTGTTGTGAGCAAGGACAAAGGCAAGTGGTGTAAAATAAACTGTTTCACAACTTCCTTAGCGCGAACAACATTATCGCCCTGTAGACGAAACTCTGGAACGGAATCATGTGGTCTTTCTGGGGTGGAATGAGGCATCATGGAAGCTGGCGATACATATGGTTCTACTTCATCTATAGCGACAACGGCTACTTCGTCGATGTCGTCCATTGCATTATCGACAATCTTTTCTCTCTCCTGCTCTGCAGTGGAGCAGCAAACCGCGCAAGTATCAATATCGTCTACCCAAGGATCGGCCTGATATAATTGACCGCATTTACGGCATCTTAGCGTCATCATGGATTTGTCGGCTCCTGTCATTTGCATGTAGCGTGGAACTCAAATCCCCACCATTATCTTTATACCGCTGTAACTGTTGCAAATATTGAACATCCTTAGCGGAGGCAGCCGAGCGCAGGACTGTCATACTTTAACCGTCTCTTGAACCAACCGAAGAAGGCGACTATCTCCCGCTGGATGCGCCGAGCGCCTGGCGTGCATCCATAATTTTACCCGGTTCTACCCCATTGTCTGCAAGCCACAGAAATATCTCACGAACAACAGCAGTGCTTGCTTTCGAGGATGCTGCCCAGTTGAACGCTGTATTTCTTTTGTTGTCACGAGCAGCTAAGTCGGCTCCGTTGTTTTTGAGCCATTGCAATACCTCAAGGTTGCCGCCAAACGCAGCATAGTGTACAGGAGTACATCCTTCATTATCACGGACATTCAAGTCAGCCCCCTTATCCTTGAGTCGCTTCAGCTCAGAGAGGTTCCCTTTGCCAGCCGCCAAGTGTACTGCCGTTGTTCCGTCTTTATCCTTGGCGTTAACGTCTGCATTATTATCCTTGTGTCGCGATGATTCAGGAACGCTTCCAGCGGTAGCCGTCCTATTCAAGGACGTCGCTCCATCCCTATCTATGTTAGCGAGCCAGCGCGCAGCATCGACCTTGCCGCGTTTTTCTGCCATCTCCCTTGGGGTTACTCCAGCACTAGTCTGGGCGTGCATTTTGGCACCATTGTCCTTGAGCCACTGCAACGCCGGTATGCTGCCGATTGCTGCCGCCCAATGCGCGGCCGTCTCTCCGTTGGCAATTCGTGCGTTCAGATCTGCCCCGTTGTCCTTGAGCCACTGCAATGCCGATACCTTTCCCAGCGCTGCGGCCCAATGTATGGGAGTACCGCCGTTGTTGCTTCTGGCTTGTATATTCATGCCGTTGTCTCTGAGCCAAGGCAATGCCTGCATGCTGTCGTCTTGAACAGCCCAATGCACAGGCGTTTTTCCGTCACTACATTGGATCGCTAAATCCATGCCGCTGTCTTTGCACCATTGCAGTACCGCCACCCTGCCAAACATTGCCGCCCAGTGTACAATTTCGCCTCCGCTGTCGCTTTTGGCATGCATGTCCGCATCATTGTCCTTGAGCCATTGCAGGGCGGGAACGCTGTTATTTAGTGCCGCAAAATGTATGGCAGCCAATCCTTCATTGTCTAGTGCATTCAAGTCCGCACCGTGATCCTTGAGCCACTGCAATGCGAAAACACGACCCTTTCGCGCTGCATAATGTATTGGGGCAATTCCTTTGGAATCTTTATCGGTAAACGATACCCCGGATTGCCCCAACAATTCCATGATATCGTTCCTGCCTTCGCCGGCTGCGATAGACATCAGGTTTGCGCCTGGGAAAAAAACACCTCCGTCATTAGACTCATACCTTTCCGATAAGGTATCGTGGGTGTTGAGAGGTGTCTTTGACATCCACGCGGCGACCATGACAGTATCACTTATTTTCTGTTCTTTGCCTTTATTATTGACATGCGGTAAAATGGCCTCCGACTGCGTGGAAAGTTGATTCTCCTCCCAATTTCCGAATAGGTTCAGACGTGGGACCACATTCCAATAGAAATTTCCTATGAAACCGGCTATCCCCAACAATGCAATGACAACGAATGCCTTGACAATTCCCCGTCTTTTTTTTGAGCGTTGTTTTTTCGCCTTCTTCGCCGGTCGGACAACTTTACTTTTTCTAATGCTTTCCTTGCGTTGTGTCTGCTCCTCGGGTTGCTTGTTCACTTTTGTTACGGCAATAGGCTGCTCTATCCTGGGCTTGGTCTGCTGGATTTGCATCTGCTCATGATTTGACTGTGGTTGCTCAGCGAGCCAACTTGCCAAATCCTTCGGCCGACGCGATGGGTCATCCCGAAGGGCACAAGCCAAAGCAATATCCCACGCCGCCGTCTCAGGGATTATTTCTCCAGGCAAACGTTTGGCGTCGGGGTCGTGTTGTTCGCCGGTAAGTGCCTGGAAGCACGCGCATGCGATGGCGTATATGTCTACCTTTGCCTGAGATCCGTTGTCCCGCCACTCTGGGGCAAGTCCCTTATAACTCACGGAACGGGCCGCAAAGGCCGGCATCCAGAAGGACGGCACCACATGGTATTGTCCATCAGCGTGGAAGGCGAGCCGTGGATCGACAAGCCATAGGCCAAGCTGTTTGGCGTGCAGTTCATTCGCCATTCCGGCCAGGACGCTACGAAGAACGGTCACTTTCTCGCCATCAAGAGGGGCCAGTGAAAAGAGATTGTTCGGCTTTTCCGATACGGAGTGGAAGAAGAAGGATATCGCTTGCCGGTGGCTTCCGGAGGCGATACGGGGGAATTGCTTCGAAAGCGATGCGTTGTGGTACATTTGAATGAGCTGGAGCGCTTTTTGCCCTTCATCGGCATTGAGTCCGCTGAAGTCCAGTTCAACTCCCCAGGAACCATCCGTTCCATTGATGGGACGCACTGTCCACGGCAAAAGATTATTCCCGGTGCTTGTGTCGGCAATGGCTGGTTGCGCTTCCGCTGTTTTCATGAACAACTCGGGGTAATCACTTGCCCGCTTCCATTCCGTTTCCCCGGCCTTGAATACATAGGTCGTGTGAATGATAGCTCCGCTATTGATGACGGCCGCCATGCCACTGTCGTCCAGCGGCCCAATCCGATCTGTCTGATTTGCCATGTAGTACCAGGTAGCCATAAAACCCCCATCCATTTTACCAATGACGAGTTGCTGTCAACGAATCACCTGCAAGCTGGAAGTACTACTGCTTCGGAGGACGGTTATTCCTTCCCTCAATTCCCCATACTCCCGGCCACAGCAAACTTCTCACTTTATTTCCGATTTTTTTAAAAAAGACACCGGAACCGCTTTTCGGCGGAGGAAGCTCCCGGCGCAGATGCCTATGGCCCGTGGCACGGCAACCCCCGCCTCATCCGCGTTTGGTGTTCCGGCGAATCCCGGCGTCATATACCTATACTCGTGGCGGCGGTGCGTTTCTCACTTTCTGATGAAAAAAAATGACTCCGGCGTTTATCCGGCGTCACAGGGAGAGGAGGCATTAAGGATATGGCTGAGAGAAATAAAGGGAGTGCCATCATCCGTCCAACCTAAGGCCCGCCAAGGCCCGCATACGAACGGAAACGCGACGACACCCCCAAGTGGGGGTGCGCCTCATTCCCGGATTCGCGTATGCATAAACTTGGCGGTTTTAGGTTGCGCTTCCGAGCGTGACGCAGTATGTCAAAGATTAATAAACAGTAAGCTCACCTTTTCCATCAAAGAAATTACAGGCTTCAGAACTCCATTTCGTTCAGTTTATCATCTTAATCAGGGCGCTCGCCTTGGCAAGGGAAAACGGCTCTCAGTTCTTTGAGGATGGAAGCAAAATCGATTTCCGGCTCAAGGGCTCTCAAGGGGCTTTGAGCCTTGATGTGCGTAATAAGGCGTCTTATGCTTTGGCTAGCAGATGGTTTGCATATAAACTGATCTTGCTAAGAAGCCATTCCATCCCCAAGGAAACCGGATGAACCGATTTTCAACAACATCACCGTCGTTTCCTTGTGCCGCGATTGCGGCGCTTGCCCCGGACAGGAGGGTGGAACCGCTTTCCACCGCCCCGTTCCGGTTCAAGCATCCTGGGCGCCGCTTGTTGCGCGTCCGGTTCACCCGTGGGCAATTCAGGCATGGCGAGCGTCGCGGCTATTTGAGATTTTACTAAATAGCCGCGCATGTGTTCCGGGGGAAGGCCGAGCGCGTTCTGGATGGTGATTCGCGCGCGCTCGTTTGTCGAGCGAGCGATCCATGCCGCAGCAATAATCGTCACGATGATGGCGACGATCACGAGGTAGAGCCATCTGCCTTCCGCTCCTGCCAGAGCGAGTTCCTGTTCATGGAGCCGTTCCTGGACGTTCCTCGCTATTCTGGATTGCTCATGCACGGATGCCGCAAATTCCTGAAACTCCGCGTCGCTCATTTTCCTCGTCAGCGCCGCGCTGTCCCACTCCTGATCAAGGCGTTCGAACTGCTTGTCGAGGTACCCCTCCCGCGCGCTGTTGTCGCTGCGCATCCAGAGCGCCCCGGCGACGGCACCGACAAGCAAAGTGAAAGCGACAATCGAAATGGCGCTTCTTTTTTCCATAATCCCTCCCGGCTCACTCGTGGAGCCTGTTCGTGATGTAATGGTTGCACTCGTCCAGAAGCCTGCGGTGACGCAGCTGCATGGCGACGATGACAAGGAGGGACAGGAAATTGACGCCTATACTGATGAGGAAAGACGTGGCGTCATTGGCCCGGACTACGGTTCCGATCCTCTCTCCAAGCCGCGCGGTGTTTGCCAAATCGTCGTTCTCCTGCCGCAGTTGGCTGACGAGCAACCGCAGTTCGCTTTTCTCGGTTTTTGCATTGCTCTCGATAGTGGTGATGCTGCCGTTGAGCCGCGCCACTTCGGCTTCAAGGGTTCGTATCCTGTCTTTTGCGCCCTCCAGGGTTTTGGGCGTTCCCTTATCGTCATCATCGCCGCTTCCGGGAGTCAAAACGAAAATGACGGCGATGGCGGCACACATACTTAATAATGCGATGAAAAGTTTTCGCATATGTTTCCTCGTATTCATTGGGACGCACCCGGCACTACTCCGGGGCGCGCCTGATAGCGATCCCGGTAGATGATGGTGTCCGACACCTTGCTCTTTTTATCCACGCTGAAAAGCACGCCATTGTGTACAAACGCAAGGTCGGCAGCGATTCTGTGCGGGTGGGCGTTCGTTTTGTCGAGATTGCCGCTGGTGG